>JBCCDZ010000011.1:0-25323 GCA_039030525.1 Pseudomonadota bacterium
AGGTGCCGTCGTGTAGAGTGCGGCGATAAAGACCAGAGCCCAGCCAGCGGACAGGCGTGCCGCTTTGGCGCTGGGAACTGTGAAGAAGCGAATAATGACATGCGGCAAGCCTGCAGTGCCAAACATCAGGGCGCCAGTGATCGCGAACACATCAAACATCGACTTGTCGGTTTGCGTATATTCCTGAAAACCAAGATCGGTGACCACGCCGTTCAGTTTGGACAGCATCGAAATGTTTTCGCCTGCTGCATTGCTGATAAAGCCGAGTTGCGGGATGGGATTGCCGGTAATGATGATCGACATGAAGATTGCCGGGACCGTGTATGCGAAGATCAGAACGCAATATTGGGCAACTTGTGTATATGTGATGCCCTTCATGCCGCCGAGCACCGCATAGAAGAACACGATCACCATGCCGATGACGATGCCGAAATTATAGTCGACACCGAGGAAGCCCGAAAAGGCGACACCGACGCCTTTCATTTGACCTGCAATGTACGTGAATGAAACGAACAGCGCGCAGATTACGGCGATGATGCGTGCGACGTCTGAATAATACCGGTCGCCCACAAAATCGGGTACGGTGAACTTGCCAAACTCGCGTAGAAATGGCGCCAGCAACACGGCGAGAAGCACATATCCGCCGGTCCAGCCCATCAAATACACTGAGCCGCCATATCCCAAGAAGGCAATCAATCCGGCCATAGACAGGAATGAGGCCGCTGACATCCAATCTGCCGCGGTTGCCATGCCATTCACCGTCGGATGAACGTCATGACCTGCGACGTAGAAATCATCGGTCGATCCGGCGCGGGCCCAGATCGCTATCCCGATATACAGCGCGAACGTCGTGATGACGAAGAAGTGGGTCCAAGCCATGCTCTCAACCCTTCACATTATACTTGCGCTCTAGCCGAGCCATGGCGAAGCAATAATAGAAGATCAGCGCCACGAAGACATAGATTGAGCCTTGCTGTGCGAACCAGAACCCCAATGGCGCACCGCCAATGGCGAATTGATCCAGGAAGTCCCGGAACAGTATGCCGGCTCCGTAGGAGACGACGAACCAGATTGCGAGCAAGGTCAAAGTCAGGCGGATCGTCGCCGCCCAATAGCCTTTTGCATCGGGTTGGTTAGTGTTGGACAAGATCGAGTCCTCCCTGATTTTCTCGGTCGGTATGTTTACCTCATAATCAGGGTGTCACAGAGTTTGGCAAATGTAGAGCCCGACTTTAGTCTCAAGGCAGTATCGACGTCACCCGCGCTCGACTTTCACAAAGGTCATTGCAAAGGCGGCGAGGCAAAAACTGGCGGCACCGAACAGGACGGCGAGTAAAGGCACGCCGCCGACCATCGGAGCGAGGCTGCCCTCGAGCGATCTCAGGATTGGCCCCATCGTGCCCCCCACCAGGATTTGCGGCAGCACAATGAAGAAATTGAAAATGCCCATATAGATGCCCATTTTCCGTACCGGCAGGGCATCAGCCAGGATCGCATAAGGCAATGCGAGGATCGACCCCCAGGCCATGCCAAGACCGACCATTGGGATGAGCAAGCCATATTGCGAGCCGAACAAATGGTATCCGACAAAACCTGCGGCACCGACCAGAAGGTTGAATGCATGCAAACTTCGAGTGCCAACCTTGCGGGCGATACCGGCGATAATGAAGGCATAAAGCGCCGCGACGCCATTCTGGACGGCGAACATAATCCCGACCCAGTCGCCAGCGTCCTGGTAGGCTTTCGAAGCGGCATCTGCGGTGTCCCAGGCCTGTAATGCAACGGCGGGCGTTGTGTAGATCCACATGATGAACAAGCCGACCCAGGAAAAGAATTGAACAAATGCCAGGCGTTTCATAACGCTTGGCATCGTGGTCAAATCACCGAGAACATCTGACAGGAAATTGCGAGCATTGCGATCAGACTTCACGAGCTGACTGTTCCACAAGTACAATATGCCCAGAAGTATCAAGCCGCCGCCCAGGAGATAGAATTGCTGGTCTCCACCAGCGAAATAGACCGCTGCGGTGAAGGCTACCCCCAGCGCAGAGATGATCAGCCCCCATCTGGCGAAAAAGCCCGCTGCGTGGCGCTCATCTTTTTCGATGCCGCCTTCCTGTTCAAAGATATTGTCTTCGTCTTTGCCGAACGTTTCGAGTTCTTCCGGGGAGTATTCCCTGGTCGTGAACACCGTCCACATGACCGCCATGAACAAGGCTGCGCCACCAATATAGAAGGACCATTTCACATTATCGGGAATGACGCCTTCGGCGGCTTCATTCGACACCCCCATCGCGTTAAACACAAACGGCGCGATTGAGGCCAACACGGCGCCTGCGCCAATGAAGATTGTCTGCATGGAATAGCCGAGGGGTCGCTGCTTGCTCGGCAACATGTCGCCGACAAATGCGCGAAACGGTTCCATCGTGATGTTCAAGCTGGCATCCAAAATCCACAGCGTGCCTGCTGCCACCCAGAGCCATGGCGAGTTGGGCATAATGAATAAAGCTAGCGTCGTCAGGATGGCGCCGACGAGAAAGTAAGGGCGGCGTCGACCAAGCGGCCCCCAGGTCTTGTCGCTGAAATAGCCGATGATCGGCTGCATGATGAGGCCGGTGATCGGTCCTGCCAGCCAGAGCAAAGGCAGGGTGCTCATATCTGCGCCGAGGGTCTGGAAGATGCGGCTGACATTGCCGTTCTGCAGTGCGAAACCGATTTGGATCCCGAAGAATCCAAATGACATATTCACGATCTGGAACAGGTTGAGTTCCGGTTTTCGGATCGTGTCGTCCGCGGTTGCGGCGCCTCCTGAAACAGCCATCCTCTTCCTCCCTAGTCTTTATGTTTGTTCGATATCAGCACCTTGCCCTGCCAAGGTCCATATGTGCGTGTGGCGCCAAGCCGTATCGTGTCATCGTTGCCGGATAGCGCATCTGTCCAGGCGCCCGCAGCGGGTCCATCTGTGATTTGGAAATCTGCGGGTTCGCCCGACAAGTTGAAGAATACCAGAACCTGATTGCCATCTTTCTCGCGTGCGAAGCTGAGGATCTGACCCGGATTGTCGGTCGAAACCGGGATGATACGCCCGCCCGCAGCGCCATTATGAAGCGCCGGATTTTCGGTCTTAATCGCGATCAATTGTTTGATCAGCGCACCATCGAGATGTTGATAATCGCCCCAATCGATCGGATCGCGCTCAAAAAATTCAAGCTGGTTCTGGTTGCCGACTTCCTGGCCATTATGGATCAACGGAATGCCTTCAGTGACAAAGGATAGAGTCAGCATGGCGTGATAGGCGTCGCCATAAATGCTGCCGGTCGAGCCATCCCAGGCATTCTGGTCATGGTTCTCCGTGTACAGCATCCGGTAGGCATCCAGCGGCCAGGTCGAGATTTGGTCGCCAAGAAATCCGCGCAGATCACCGGCATCCGATTGGCCTTTGGCAATACGTTGCGCGGCTTCCTTCCAGGCCCAGCCATAAGTGGCATCAAAGGCATGGCGGTGTAGATCGCGTTGCTGCCATTCCGCCAGCATAAAGACCGGTTTGATCTGCTCGAGCTCTGCCCGCGCTGTTTCCCAGAAGTCTAAAGGCACATAGCCCGCGACATCGCAGCGATAGCCATCAATGTCGAATTCCTCGACCCAGTATTTCAGCGCGCGCGTCTTGTATGCGCGTAGCTCTGCATTGTCATAATTGAGATCAATGATATCGGCCCAGTCGGTCCAGGGGGTTGGGTGGAAGTCGCCCTTCCAGTCGGTTTCATACCAGTCAGGGTGTTCTGTCACGAGCGGATTGTCCCATGCCGTGTGATTGGCGACCCAGTCGAGAATGACCTTAAAGCCTTGGGCGTGGGCGGCATCAACGAAAGCACGAAAATCCGCTTCAGTTCCGAATTCCGGGTTCACGCCGAAATAGTCCTTGATCGCATAAGGACTGCCGAGCGAGCCTTTGCGATTAACCTCTCCAATGGGATGGATTGGCATGAGCCAGAGAATGTCGACGCCGAGTTGTTTCAGGCGTGGTAATTGCGCTTGCGCGGCTTTGAACGTGCCTTCTGGTGTAAATTGGCGCGTATTGATTTGATAGATGACGGCGTCCTTGGTCCACTCCGGATGGGCGATTCGGACGTAAGGTTGAGGCGCGTAGTCAGAAACTGATACTTTTGCGTTTGCATTAATTTGCGAAACCTCGGGCGCGGTCACGCATGCGGCGATAATGAGTGAGGCAAAGGCAATTAGGGCGCGCGGCATCATTTCTTTTGGTCCTCCCGCATGTGCTATATTTATTTAACATGCAATTTGAGGCTCATTAAGCGCATTTCGGACGAATTGGCAATTTGTTGTGGCAAGAAAATGCGGTTGACCTCAAGCGTTTTGTTCGAGACAATAGAAATGAAATTGCAAAGATTTGCGGGAGCTTGCTTTGAGATCATTCGTAAGGAGTGCGTTGGCATTTGTCTGTCTGGCATGCGTCGGATGTGCCGGCCCCAGCGATACGACGCCGAGCATTGCGCCTGGCGCACCTGGCGCGGACCCGACATGGTCAAACGCTGAAAAGATCGGCATCGGAACGGCGTATGAGGCTTATGATGCCGCGGGCCAGTATTCTGAGCAAAGTCCGACAGCGCCGATCTCGAAAGTGTGGTTCTCGGTGGGCGAAGATCGCATCACTGAGGTGATGTGGGGGCTGATACACGAGGCCCAGATTCGCGAAATCCGCTATATCCTGGTCGGCTTCGATGGGGTCATGACGCCTGAGAGTCAAAGCGCTTATCCGATCAAGCATGACGTTGACGGCGTGCGGCAACCTGTGCCGGTGCATATGCAAACGATCGTGTTTGACGGCGGCGAGACCGAGTTGCGCGCGCGAGCGTTCACCGATCCAGACAATCAGACACTCATCTCAACATTCCAGCTGATTTCGGAGCGTGAGGATCTGCGCGTCTTTGCATATATTGATCCAGCATTGGCGAATACGGGCACAGGCGATCGCGCCTGGATCGATGACTCCCATCTATACGCAGATGACGGCGACGCAGCCGTGGCGATCGGTGGATTGTATCGTCTTAATCTCGCGCAGTCGGTTGGGTTCGTGGGCGCGTCTGACTTGCTGGCGGATCTACTTGCTGGAGAGACGTTTGACACCACTGGAGACCCTCGCGGCAATGTCGAAATGCTACTTGAAATGCCGTTTCCACCAGGCGCGCCAAAAGGTGGAATACTCTATTTTGGATTTGGTGAAGACGCGCAGGCGGCTAAAGCCTCTGTCGATGCCAGTCGCGCCAGAGGCCTGACTGAAATTTCCGATGATTATATTGCCGGCTGGACCGGTTACCTTGCCTCGCTGGGCCATTTGCCGGACGTGCGCGCTGAGGCGACTGATGGCGGCGATCTGGCCAGCATGTCTGCGGTCAATCTCAAAATCATGGAAGACAAGACCCACGCTGGCGCGCTGATCGCGTCCCTGTCCAATCCATGGGGAGAGACAGCGCCCGCGGATCAGCCGCAAACCGGTTACAAGGCGGTATGGCCGCGCGACTTCTTTCAGGTCGCCTCCGCGTTTCTCGCGCTTGGCGACGTGGACACTGCGCTGGCCGCCTATCGTTATTTGCCCACCGTGCAAGTTGATGAAGACACGCCTGGAAACTCTGGTGTCACTGGCTGGTTCCTTCAGAAGACGCATGTCGATGGTGAAATAGAATGGGTCGCCATTCAGCAGGATCAAACCGCCATGCCGATCATGCTCGGTTGGCAATTGTGGCAAGCTGGAATCCTTTCGGATGCCGAGATGTCAGAGAGCTATCAAAGCATGCTGAAGCCAGCCGCCGACTTCCTGGTGAATGGCGGGCGGCCCGACATTTTGTGGAACTCGGAATTTGAAGCGTCGTTGGGATATACTCAGCAGGAACGCTGGGAAGAGCAGGAGGGTTATTCTCCCTCAACAATTGCTGCTGTGATCGCCGGGTTGGTCACCGCTGCTGATCTGGCCGAGCGTTTCGGTGACCCGGCTGATGCTGTGAGCTATCTGGCGGCGGCGGATCTTCTGGAGAGTAATCTAGAGGCTTGGATGTTCACGACCAATGGTGCCCTTGGTGATGGGGCTTACTTCATTCGGATCACGCGCAATCAGGACCCGAATGACAAAGCCATGCTTGGCGACAATAATGGCCGGCCGGGTCTGCCGGAGGACCACATTGTTGATGGTGGCGTTCTGGAGCTTGTGCGGTATGGCGTCCGCGCGTGGGATGCGCCCAGCATTATTGATACGCTTGAAGAGCTTGATGGTGCGCATGATGATAATCTACGCGTGAGGTACGAATTCCCTGGCGAGCATCTGGGCTGGCGTCGTTATGGTAATGACGGCTATGGCGAAGATGGCGAGGCCGGGACCAATTATCACGAGATTGAGGGCGGCAACACGCCAGGGCAGCGGGGGCGCGTTTGGCCTTTCTTCTCCGGTGAGCGGGCGCATTATGAGATGGCAAGGCTGAACGGCCTCGCGACCCGATTCCAATCAAACCATCCTGAAATCGTTCAGGCTCAATGGCGTATTCGTCGATTGGTCTCAAGCATGGAGGCGTTCGCGAATAACGGGCTCAGCCTGCCCGAGCAGGTCTGGGATGGCGTCGGACCGAATCCGTTCGGCTATACGCTCGGCGAGGGGACAAACTCCGCCACGCCTTTGGCCTGGACCCATGCTGAATATGTCAAACTCTTGCGGTCTGTCGCGGATGGTGCGGTCTGGGATCGCTACCGCATCGTTGAAGCGCGCTATTCAGACAGCCCGGCCAATCAATCAGCGGACTAATCTTCAGCCAGTAAGAAAGTCAGGATCTCATCAGCGCGGGCTGCCCAGGCGCCTTCGCTGTGATCTGTGCCGGGATAGGCGCGAAAAACAGCTTCTTCGTCAGTCCAGCCTTGGGCGCGAAACCAGGCTTCCATAGCGCGCGCATGCGGCGGGTAAGCGGCATCCAGCGTTTCCGTACCATGATCGAACCAGATGGTCTGCCGCGTTTTATCCAGACCGCTGGTCGACAGATAGGCTTGCATTGCAGCGTCGGCTTGCTGCGCCATGACGCCGTCTGGTTCGGTGAGGGGCCAATGGATGGAGACAGCAGCGGCGCGGCTGAACGTATCTGGATATTCCGCCATGGCATAAAGGGAGATCAGGCCGCCCATGCTTGATCCCATAATATACGTGTCCTCACGCAGAGGTGCGGTTTGATAGATTGCGTCAATGAAGGGCTTCAACTCCTCCGTTATGAAGCGCAAATAGGCGTCCGCTTTCAAGGCGGGCACGGTGGGACCAAGCCATTCCGATGGCGTATCTTCGGGCAAACTTTCAATGACCTTTTGCGGCGCGTATTCCTGCCATCTCTCGTCTGTGTTCCAGATCCCGACAATGATGGCGGGTCGCAAATCATCGGCTTGCATTATCCGCTTTGCGGTTTCATCCAAACCCCATTCGACCCCGCCATAAGACCGGCCCGGCTCGAAAAGGTTCTGGCCATCATGGGCGTAAATTACCGGGTAACGATCGTCGCCATCGGGCAGATACCCAGCCGGCACCCAGACCGTAATATTGCGCGATTGGACATAGCTGGATGCGAAATCGGGATGCTCCACCAGTTGAGCT
Organism: Pseudomonadota bacterium; assembly: GCA_039030525.1. GTDB lineage: Bacteria > Pseudomonadota > Alphaproteobacteria > Caulobacterales > Hyphomonadaceae > Henriciella. Next base: position 7,637 of record JBCCDZ010000011.1, read on the forward strand.
TCCAAATCGACGGAGGAGGCTGGTTTGTCGGCACTCTCAGAGGCATCCTCAGTGATACCGGACATATGTACAGTTCTCGTATCTGGGGAATTCTGAGCGATGCATGCACTCAATAGGGGAGCCAGAATCAGTGCCATATTTCGGTTTGTCATCTTAGGTCCTCACCCTTATTTGACGGGTATAAGCGTGCTATTGGATCCACCGCCAGGCGCCAGTGTTTCAGGCGCTTTGTCGACGTGTTTGGCTTGACCGGTCGAAGTGTCGGCGGACGCGAATTGCGGTGCTTATTGGCGGTACTTGCGTGCTTATGATCGTCGACCCCGTACGCCTGTCCATCGGTAAATTTGAGTGATTTGCCGAGGTTTCGCGCATGTCTATCGATCATCATACGGCTGAGCCGATCCTCCGAAGGTCGGCCCTTGTTGGCGATCGCCGCACACTCGCACAGCGTTTTGTCAAGCATTGTAGGTGCGTCCGATCATTGTCGATGGTTTGGCGTGCGCTTGAGTGGTCGAAACGGGAGGCGTGGCGCAGCCGGCCAATCGAGCGATGCCCGCTGCAATACTTGCTGAAGGGATGGTGCTCACATGATCCTCCTATCCGTGGTTGGTCGATCATGACAGTTTTGCAAATCATTGCAATCACAAATCGATGCGCAAGAAAAAATCATCCAGAAACGAACTGTAATCGTAGATACTGCCGCTTGTCAGAAGTGCAAAATGATGAAAAGAGTGGGGTAGATAATCCATAATGCTCAATGGGAGGACGTCATGAGAATACCAGGAATCAAGACTCAATCCAGTTTAGCGGCCTTGCTTGCGCTCGGCCTGATCTCAAGCTGCGCCGGTGCTGTTGATGATGCGGCCGGCATACAAGTTCTTCCTACTGCAGAGGCGCAGCCACTGGCGCAAGAAGATCGACGGATCGAAGATGAGATCATCTATTTCGTCCTGCCAGATCGCTTCGAAAACGGCGACCCAAACAATGATCGAGGCGGTATTGAGGGCGGTCGCTTGAAGGACGGATATGATCCGACAGATTTTGGTTTCTATCATGGCGGCGACCTGAAAGGGCTGACCCAGCGCCTGGATTATATTCAGGGTCTTGGCATGACCGCGATCTGGCTGACGCCGATTTTTGAGAACAATCCTGTCCAGGGACCGGAGGGCGATGAGTCGTCTGGCTATCACGGCTATTGGATCACCGATTTCACCAATGTCGATCCGCACATCGGGACGCGCGAGGATTTCAAAGCCTTTGTCGATGCGGCGCATGCGCGGGGAATGAAAGTCTATATGGACATCATCACCAATCACACCGCGGACATTATTGCGTACCGCGAATGCCATGACCCGGACGTGACGGGCGGGCCGATTTTCCGCTGCGAGTATCGCTATATTGGTGACTATCCGTGGACCCGCCGAGCCAGTGACGGCGCGGCGATCAATGACGGGTTTCTCGGCGATGATGGCGTGCATGAGACCGAAGAGAATTTCGTCAATCTCGACGAAGCCACGTGGGCCTATACGCCTTTCGTTCCGGACCGGTTCCAAGGCGTCAAAATCCCGGAATGGCTGAACGATCCGATCTATTATCACAATCGCGGCGATACTGACTTCATCGACGAGGACTCCTTGTATGGAGACTTTGCCGGTCTCGACGATCTCAACACGGCGCACCCGCGCGTCGTTGAGGGCATGATCGAAATCTACAAGGAATGGATCACGGCATATAATGTGGACGGTTTCCGCATTGATACGGCGAAACATGTCCGCGACGAATTCTGGCAAAAATTCGCGCCTGCCATACTGGAACATGCATCGGATCTTGGTATTGATCACTTCCACATGTTTGGCGAAGTCTATGTTGATGGCCAAAAGCCGCAGCATCTGGCGCGGTTCACCACCGAAGCCAGCTTGCCAACTGTTCTCGACTTTGCATTTCAATCCAGTGCGCAAGGCCTGATCGTGGATGGCAAACCTGGCCTGTTCATGGATGAGCTTTATCGTTCGGACGTCATTTATGACAAAGGCGCCGAGACCGCTCGCCAGTTGCCGACCTTTCTCGGCAATCATGATATGGGGCGGTTTGCTGGCTTCCTGCGCGCCGCAGATCCCGAAATGAGTGATGATGAGATGTTTGCGCGTGTCCGCTTGGCCAACGCGCTGATGTTTTTCGGGCGCGGCGTACCCACCGTTTATTATGGTGATGAGCAAGGCTTCGTGTCAGACGGCTGGGATCGTCTGGCGCGAGAGAATATGTTTCCGAGCCAAACCGATCTTTACAATGATAATGATCTGATCGCGACCGATGCCACCACGGCCGAGAGCAATTTCGACGAAACGCATCCGCTCTATCTCGCTATCAAGACATTTGCAGGTATTCGTTCCGCCGAACCCGCTTTGCGCCGCGGCGAACAGATCACGCGGCTGGCGCATCGCGAAGACAGCCTGTTTGCCTTCTCCCGGATCGACTATGAGGCGGGGGTCGAGATAGTCGTCGCGATCAATGCCGAGGAAGAGCCGCGCAATATCAGCGTTGCGGTCGATGGCCGCGCCGAGACGTTTTCTGCTTTGTTGGGGCAGTGTGCCGTCGAGGCCAATGCGCCGGGCAGCTATTCCATTACGGTTCCAGCGCTGGATGCCGTCGTTTGTAAAACCGAGTTCGAGGTCGAGTAATGACAAGTGTGGCGGATGCAGCGAGTTCGGTGATGCAGACGAGTTTAGACCAATTGCCTTGGTGGAAAGGTGCGGTGATCTACCAAATCTACCCGCGCAGTTTTCGTGATACCAATGGCGACGGTATCGGTGACCTAAGGGGTGTGCTTGAAGGGCTTGATCATATCGCGTCGCTTGGCGTTGACGGGATTTGGATCTCACCTTTCTTCACCTCGCCCATGGCGGATTATGGATATGATGTGGCGGACTTTTGCGGCGTCGATCCGATCTTTGGGACGCTCAAGGATTTTGACGATGTCGTCGAGAAGGCGCATCGCTTGGGCTTGAAAGTCATCATCGACCAGGTCTATTCGCACACATCCGATCATCATGACTGGTTCATAGAGAGCCGCTCCAATCGTCAGAACCCTCGCGCGGACTGGTATGTCTGGGCCGACCCAAAATCGGATGGCTCGCCACCGAACAATTGGCAGTCCGTATTTGGCGGCGTTAGCTGGGAATGGGATGCGCGTCGTGGCCAATACTATTTCCACAATTTCCTGAAAGAGCAGCCGGACCTCAACCTCTACAATGAAGGTGTGCAGGACGCTTTGATTGCGGCGGGACGATTTTGGCTCGATCGCGGCGTCGATGGGTTTCGTCTGGATGCGTTGAATTTCGCCATGCATGATCAAAACTTGCGAGACAATCCGCCGTCCGGCCTGTCGGCGCATGAAGTGTCTCGACCATTCTATATGCAAGAGCACACGCACAGCATGTCTCAGCCTGAGATTGTTGGCTTTATCGAAAAATTCCGAGCGATGCTGGATCAATATCCGGGGACGTTCACGGTTGCCGAAGTCGGCGGGCCTAAGCCGATTGAAGAGATGAAGGCGTTTACCGAAGGTGATGGGCGATTGAACTCAGCCTACAATTTCGACTTCCTGTACGCGCCGTCGCTCGATGCTGATCGTGTCATCGAATCCGCGGGCCAGTGGGATCAGTCTGACGGAGAGGGCTGGCCAAGCTGGGCCTTCTCCAATCATGACGCGCCGCGTGCCGTAACCCGTTGGGCGTCTCAGGCGCATCGAGACGAAATGGCTCGCGTCTATATGATGCTATTGCTGACGCTGCGCGGCAATCCAATCATTTATCAAGGGGAGGAGCTGGGCTTGCCACAGGCGAATGTCCCGTTTTCCAAGTTGAAAGACCCGGAAGCGATGATGAATTGGCCGAAGACGCTCGGCCGGGATGGCGCGCGCACCCCGATGCCATGGGAAGGCGGTAAACAAAATGCCGGGTTCTCCGATGCTGAGCCTTGGCTGCCTGTCGACCCGGAGCATGCCGAGCTGGCGGTTGATCAGCAGCAGGGGAATGACAGTATGCTTCGCTTTACAGCGCAGGCTTTGAGCGCTCGAAAGCAGTTTCCTGCCTTGTTGCTCGGGGGCATGCGTTTCGACGCGTCTGGCCGAGAGTCTGTACTGATCCTGCACCGCCAGCATGGCGACGAGTCTATTTTGGCGGTCTTTAACTTCGGCGATGCGCCGTTTGAAATTCCCGAAAGTGTTGTTTCGGCGGGGGATTTGGTGTTGTCTTCAAGGCCTCTTAAGGAAGATTTGCTAAGCAATAACGTTGTGCCAGAGCGGACGGGAGTATGGATCCGCGCTGTTTGATTGAGAGGGATTCCGAATGGAGACCAAACCGACAACGCGTCTCGAAGACCTCGCCGAGCGTGCGGGTGTGTCAATCTCGACCGCCTCGCGCGCGCTCAATGACAGTCCGGCTGTAAACGTTCGGACCAAGCAGAAAATTTGGAAACTGGCGCGCGAACTCGATTACCCGTTTCGCGCTTATATGCCGGCCGGGCCGATTGGCGCGAACGCGACAATTTCGATCGTGGTGCCAAGACCGCAAAGCCGGGAAGGCCGTATGGCCGACCCGTTCTTCTTCGAATTACTAGCGGGTATTGGCGATGCAGCGCGCGAGCGCGGCTGTGATATTCTGCTCAGCTATATTGCACCGTCATCCTATGACGAACTGGCGACCGCGATGTCGACCAGTCGCTCTGACGGTGTGATCTTTCTTGGTCAATCAACCTTGCATGATGCCTTCAATCGGTTGGCAGAAGTCGAAGATCGGTTTGTGGTTTGGGGCGCAGCCCTGCCGGATCAGTCTTATTGCTCGGTCGGCAGTGATAATATCGCTGGCGGCCGCAGGGCGACATCGCACTTGGCGCGTCTCGGGCGCGAGAAGATCATTTTTCTCGGCGACTCCGATGCACCCGAAGCGGCGCAGCGCATGCGCGGTTATCGCGAAGGGCTGGAGCTGTCCGGATTGCCGTATCAGGATCGCCTCGTCATTCCATCACATTTCCAAGTTGCGTCGGCTCGGGCCGTGGTTGAGACCCTGATTACAGAGAAGTCGGATTTTGACGCGATTTTTGCCGCGTCGGACCTGATTGCGCTCGGCGCCATTCAGGCGATCCGGCGGGCCGGACTGTCTGTGCCGGAAGATATCGCGGTCGTGGGTTATGATAATGTTCCTTTTGGTGTCTATGCAGAAGTGCCGCTCAGCACGATCGATCAGGACACGAGTAAGGCCGGGCGCGTGCTTGTGTCCAAGCTGCTGGATTCATCGGGCCAGCGTGGTCCAGATGAAGATCGAATCCCCGCTGAGCTGATCATTCGCTCCTCATGCGGCGCGCCTTAGCGCACCAATGACGAGTATTCTTGCATAAAATTGCAGTTTTTTGCAAAAATTTGCAGAAACTTGAAAATCAACATTTTCCACCAAAAACGTACTCATTGGCGGTTCTTTGAGCAGCATCAACCCGGCTTTATGGCCTTTTGCGACCTGTATTGATGCATTTTGGTCACATGCGGCTTGCGAAAAAGCATAACATCTATGTTTCAGGGGTTGGCGTTTTCATAAATTTGCAATAAGTAGAACGAGTCACCTTGTGGTGGAGTGCCACAATTGCTGCGTGCATGTTTCAGGGAGGAAAAATTGACAACAGGATTTACCAATAAAAGAAGTTGGCTGCTCGGCACAGCGGCGCTGGCCCTCGTGGCGAGTGTTCCGGCTTATGCCCAGGATGCAACCGATACAGAAGAAGATGAGCAGGCGACGCTGGACGTCGTCACCGTGACAGGTATTCGCGGGTCGATTCAGAATTCTTTGAATGCAAAGAAAAACGCCACATCGATCGTTGAAGCGATTTCTGCCGAGGATATCGGCAAGCTGCCGGATCTCTCGATTGCTGACTCACTCGCCCGACTGCCGGGTGTGACGGCGCAACGCGTTCGTGGCCGCTCTCAGCAAATCTCGATCCGTGGCCTGGGCCCGGATTTCTCGCTCGCGCTCTGGAATGGACGCGAAGTTGTATCTGCCGGTAATAATCGCGGCGTTGAGTTTGACCAATTCCCGTCTGAACTGGTCGCGCAAGGCATCGTCTACAAGACCCCTGACGCAACGCTCGCCGCAACCGGTATCGCAGGTGCGGTCGATCTGCGGACGGTTCGCCCGCTCGATTATACCGAACGTAAGCTGAATTTCTCTGGCAAGTATGTGTTCAATGACAATGATCAACCGAACCCTGACTTTGACGAAGACGGCTATCGCCTGTTTGGGTCCCTGATCGATCAGAATGCGGATGGTACAGTTGGCTGGTCGCTGGCCGCGACCATTCAGTCTAACCCGACCCAATTCACATCACGTGAGTTGAAAACCAATAGCGGTCAAACGTCGATCGATCCTTTGACCGGTCTGGTTTACCCGTCTGACAACCCGCGTACGGGTGTCGTTTCTCGCGAGTTTGAACGCACCTCTGTTGCGGGCGCCCTGCAGTTTGAACCGAATGATCGCTGGCAGACCACGATCGATGCCTTCTACACTGACACCGAAGATGCAGGCATCTTCCGCGGTGTTGAAACACCGATCGCGTCATGGTCGTCTGCGCAATTCCAGGGCACGACGGGCAATAGCGGCTTCGCTGATGCTGCAACCTACAACAATGTCACGACGTTCCTGCGGACGGATACTGAAGGCAACACAGCCGAGATCTTCGCGATTGGCTTGAACAGCTCTTATCAAGTGTCTGATCGTTTGAAGTTGACCGGCGACTATGCGCGCTCAACGCTCGATCGCAATGACATCGATTACGAGTCTTATGCCGGTACTGGCTTTGCGGGCTCTGGCCCAACCGACACGCTCGGCTTTGGTTTTGACCCGGATGGCGAATATGCGATTGCCGCTGGCTTGGATTACACAGATCCTGGCGTTGTCGTCCTGACAGACCCGGGTGGTTGGGGCCAGGTCGGGTTCATCAAAGAGCCTAAGATCGAGGACGAGCTTAATCAGCTGCGCCTCGAAGCCGAATATGATGTTGGCCACAATATCATTAGCGGCGTCAAAGGCGGGATCCTGTTCACAGATCGTGAGAAGACGTTTGACTCGAATGAAAACTTCCTGCGCGCTGGCCCGAGCTTTGTCGCTGGCGAACTGGCCATCCCGACCAATCGGATCCTGGGGAGCACGAACTCAGGCAATATTGGTTTGGACATCATCGCGTATGACCCATCCAGCTTCCTGACAGACGGCACTTATACGCTTCAACCGGCTTCTGATACCGAATGGGTGGTTGAGGAGGAGATTACCACTTTCTATGCCATGGCTGAAGTGGACAGCACGTTTAACGGCGTGCCGGTCCTCGGTAACTTCGGCTTCCAGTATCAGGACGTTGATCAGTCTTCGACGGCAACACTCCAAAGTAACGTCCAGAATCAACAAACTCTCGGAGCTTCTGAAAGCTACTTCCTTCCGAGCGCGAACTTGTCGTTCGAAGTCTCGCCAGACACGTTCCTGCGTTTCGCCGCGGCGCAAACGGTGACACGCCCGCGGTTGGATAATCTGGCAGCTAACCAGACGGTGAATCTGAACAATAGTGTCTGCTCGGACTCGGATGGCGACTTCGTTCCAGATGCTCTGCTGCCAACCTTCACCATCCCGACCAATCCGTGTTTCAATATCAGTGGCGGTAACCCGCAATTGGAACCATATCAGTCAACATCGTTTGATGTTTCCTTTGAGAAATACTTTGCGCCGACGACAGCAGTATCTGTTGCCGTGTTTCACAAGGAGCTTTCAGACTGGGTTGAGACCGCGACACGGACACTGGATATTACCGAGCAGTTGACGTCAGTCGGAATTCCAGCCCTTGATGCATTCATTGCAGCGAACCCACAAGCGGCCACGGCTGTGACGAGTTTCCCTGAAAACATCTCTGACGGCACTATCACGGGTATCGAGGCAACGCTTCGGATGAGCTTGGATGATTACTTGCCAGAGCAGTTCGAAGGCTTCGGCTTCAATGCCAGCTACACCTATGCGGATAGCAGTCTGTCTGGCGCCATTTCGGGCGATGATATCCGTATCCCAGGATATTCTGACAATGTCTGGTCTGGCGACATCTACTATGAGAACCATGGTTGGCGGACACGGGTCAGTGCCCGTCACCGGTCTGGCTTCTTGTCAGAAGTGCCTCAGTTTGACGGGTCCCTCACCGGCGCAGAAGCGCAGGACGAAACCATTGTCGATCTGCAGATCGGATATGAGTGGGAAGAAGGTCCGCTCGAAGGCTTTGGGGTCAATTTCGAAGTCTTCAACCTGACCAATGAGCCATTCGTCACCGAGGCTGAGACGACTGACCCAAGCGTCGTCTTCCCAAGCCGTCACGAAGAATATGGCACCACTTATAACATCACGGTGTCCAAGAAATTCTAACTTTTGAGTGAGAGTTAGAATCCTCCCGGAAAGGGCCTGCTTTCGAGCAGGCCTTTTCTATTTTCAGTTGTGACCTCTGGGCGTGATCCCAAGAGCAGGCTAAGAGCGAGATATGCAAAGCCAACATATTGAAACTGTTATTATTGTCGGCGGTGGCACCGCGGGTTGGATTGCTGCTGCATCGATGGCGCGTATGCTCGGCCCAGCGATCAAGATCACGTTGATTGAATCCGAAGCGATTGGCACTGTCGGTGTTGGCGAGGCCACCATTCCACAAATCCGGCGCCTGAACGGTGTGCTCGGCCTCGATGAGGATGAATTCGTGCGCGAGACGCGCGGCACGTTCAAGCTCGGCATTGAGTTCAACAATTGGGGCCATATTGGCGAATCGTATCTGCACACATTTGGCGATGCCGGGATCAATCTCGCCAGCCTGCATTTCCATCATTACTGGCTGCGCAGCCGCGAAGAGGGCAGTTCGGCTGGGTTGTGGGATTATTCTCTGCATCACAAAGCCGCGTACGCGCACCGGTTCGGACGCATGGACCGCGTCGGCAATACATCGATGACGGGTTTGGCATATGCCTTCCATTTCGATGCTGGGCTGTACGCGCGCTACTTGCGCAAACATGCCGAAGCGAATGGTGTCACCCGAGTCGAGGGAAAAGTGGTGGATGTCGATCTGGCGCCTGAGTCCGGCTTCATAAAATCAGTAAAGCTTGAAAGCGGTGACATGATTTCCGGCGATCTCTTTATTGATTGCTCCGGCTTCCGCGGCCTGTTGATCGGGCAGACGCTGGATGTCGGGTATCAGGATTGGTCGCAATGGCTGCCCTGCAATGGGGCTGTGGCTGTCGGCTGTGAAAGCACTGAGCCGCTCCTGCCTTATACCAAGGCCACGGCGCATGACGCGGGTTGGCAGTGGCGCATTCCATTGCAGCATCGCACCGGCAATGGTCATGTCTTCTGTGACGCGTTCAAGAGCGAGGAGGCGGTGACCGAGACGCTGCTGGCGAACCTGGATGGGGCGCCACAAGGAGCGCCGAAGCGGCTGCGGTTCACGACGGGACGCCGCGAAAAATTCTGGCACAAGAATTGTGTCTCTCTTGGCCTTGCGAGTGGCTTTCTAGAGCCTCTGGAATCTACTTCGATTCATCTCATCCAGTCGAATGTCTCTAAACTGATTGAATTGTTTCCAGACCAGGCCTTCGACCCGGCCAATGAGACTGAGTATAACCGCCAGGTCAGCCACGAATATGAGCTGATCCGTGATTTCCTGATCCTGCATTATCACCGCACGGATCGTGAGGACTCCGAGTTCTGGCGGTATTGCAAGCATATGTCAGTGCCGGAGAGCCTGACCGAAAAGATGCGTCTGTTTGAAGGCAACGGCCTTCTATACAAAGACCCGGAAGATCTGTTCCGTGAGTCGAGCTGGGTTCAGGTCATGGTCGGGCAGGGCTTGATACCGAAAAGCTTCCACGCTATGGCCAATCGCCTGTCTTCAGGTCAGTTGAATACATTTCTGGGTGATGTTCAGCAACTGATCGACCGGGCCACCGGCGAGCTGCCGAAGCATCAAGACTTCATTGCCGCTCATTGCAAATCAGATTTGCAATAGCCATCAATGAATGTCTCATGTGTCGGCATGGCGTCGACCGCTTGCGTCATGGCTGTCCGGATCGCCTGCAGTCGATCTTGAACAGGAACGCCGTCGCGGTGATGGGTCATGGCCGGCGCGCGTTTGGGGACAATATCTTGACCAAGATAGACGGCAATCCAGCTCGGGTTGTGAAACAGTTCACGTTCGTCAGAGATCACCATGCCATGCGTGCGGAAGTGGTCGATCTTATAAGTCAGACGATCCGGGATCGGCATGTTGGCGCAATAGCGCCAGAACTCGGAATCATCACGCTGTGTGGCCGTATAATGCAAGATCAGGAAATCGCGGATCCGCTCATACTCGGCAATCGTCAGGGCATTGTATTCCTCGGCCAGCAAAGGCGACATCTCTTTGCTGGGGAACAGCGCGAGCAAGCGCATAATGCCATATTGGATGAGATGTAGACTGGTCGATTCCAGGGGTTCCATAAAGCCAGCTGACAACCCAACCGACACGCAGTTCTTATTCCAGAATTTCTTGCGTCGACCGGTTACAAATCGCAAGTGTTTGGGGTCGCTTATGGGATCGCCATCGAGCGAGGACAGCACTGTCTTTTCGGCGTCATCCGCGTCGAGATGGTCGCTGCAATACACATAGCCATTGCCGGTCCTGTGCTGCAGCGGGATGCGCCATTGCCAGCCTGCCGATTTGGCCGTGGACTTGGTGTATGGAATGATGTCGGATGTTTTTTCGCAAGGAACGGCCACCGCGCGGTTGCACGGCAGCCAGTGAGACCAATCCTCATACCCGGTCTCAAGCGTCTTTTCGATCAACAGACCAAAAAAGCCTGAGCAATCGACAAACAGATCAGCCCCGAACGTGCGGTCATCCTCCATTTTGACCTGCGATATAAAACCGGTCTCGGCAGCTTGCATGGCCTCGACAACGCGGCCTTCTATCCGCGTGACGCCGCGCGCTTCGGCATATTTCCGCAAATAGGCGGCATAAAGCGTGGCATCAAAATGATAAGCATAATCGAAGCGCGACTGAACGTTGCGCCGATCTGCCAGGGGGTGGGAGAACTTGCCGCTTTTCGACGCAGCCCAGGCCATTGAATATTCATCGATCGGCGTGGTGTCGCCTTTAAGATGCTCGTGCATCCAATGCTGATAGAACGGAACGTGGTCGAATTCGGCGCCATAATGCCCGAATGGATGGAAGTATGAATGCCCGAGACGCGACCAGTCGATGAACTCAATACCGAGCTTGAAGGAGCCATGCGTTTCACGCACAAACGTTGCTTCATCTATCCCTAGTCGCTGATTGAAGTATCGGATCGGGGGGATGGTGGCCTCACCGACTCCGACGGTTCCAATGGCTTCAGATTCGATCAGCGTGATGTCGCAGGATTGGCCGAGATCGTTGGCTAGCGCTGCCGCGGTCATCCAGCCAGCAGACCCGCCGCCGACGATGACAATGCGTTCGATGGGATCACTGGATTTTGCCATTTGGTCTTGACCTATCGTTTCGGTTTTTCGCACTCAGGCTCTATCGTTTTGTCTAGCAGTTTTTTAGAGTCAGGTAAGCAGATAAGATTCAGTTTCAGGCATCTGATTTTGTTGGGAATTCGCCGTGACCCAGGTTGAAATACAGCTCTCGAACACAACCACCGAGACCGTCGGCAATGAAGGTGTCGAAATCATCCGTGTTGCTGACGTTTTCGGCGACCCGGCGGCGATCGTCGACGCCGCTGCGGAGGCTTCTTACGCCCACATAAACCCGCACTATCCAGGTATTCGTGCAGCCGTTCCAGCTGAGCTTCTGAACCAGCTGTGCGACGCCGTTTCGGATCTGACGGCGGCTCACCTCGATCAGCCGCAGCGCGCATGGATGGGGCAGGCCTGGTATTCAATCGTGACGCATGCCCCGGCACAGCTGACGCCGATCCAACGCTTGCCGCATTTTGACGGTTTTGATGAGGATCAAGTCGCCATTATGATCTATCTTAATCAAACCGCGCATGGCGGCACGGCCTTTTATCGCCAAAAGGACACCGGGTTTGAGCGCATAACCGAGCCGCGATTTCCAGACTATAAGGCAAAACTCGAAAGCGGGGTTCGCGCATCGGGATTGCCGCCGGCACACTACATTACGGACGGCGCGCCGCATTTTGAGCAGATCGCAGATTTCGGCGCAGCTTATAACAGCCTGATCCTCTATCCCGGCACACTTCTACATAGCGGTGTCATCGATAATAATCTGGCATTGCCCAGTGACCCTCGAACGGGTCGATTGACCCTTAACGGTTTTTTCCGTCCGGCTTAAGCCGTCGCGCTGTCGCGGCTGGTGCAGCGCTCATACCAGGCGATGAGTGTTTTCAAATCACGGTTTAAGGGTTGTCCGACTTGCTCGCCAAAGGTCAGGAATGTCGACAATAGAATATCCGCCAGCGAAAATGCATCGCCCGCGAGATAGTCGCGGTCGCCAAGTTGACCATCCAGCCAGGCCAGCTTGTCCTGAACGCAGGCCTTCAGACCGTCCGATGCTTCCGGAATGCAGCGCATGCGACTTTCAAACATGGGCAAGCCTTCGGCAAAGCGAAAACCGTTTGCCAGCGGCTCGCAGACATTGAGATCGGCCCAGCGCGTCCAGCTGCGGATCTTCGCCCGCGCTTCGGGGCTGTCGCCCATCAGAGAAGCGCCAGGTTGGGTCTCATCCAAATATTCGCAAATCACAGTGATCTCGGTCAGGATCGAACCATCGTCGAGCAACAGTGCAGGCAGTTGCCCAGCCGGGTTCACCTGCAAGTAATCCGCTTTGCGATTGTCGCCGGACATGATGTCAATCTCGTGCGTCTCAAGCGTAATGCCCCGCTCGGCCATGAAGGTGCGCACCACTTGCGGGTTGGGGCCGATAGAATTGTAAAGTTTCATATTTTCCTCCTGTTGAGCTTAAAGCTCGATCCCCAATTGTTGATGTGCAAAGGCGCGAATGGTTTTGTAATCCGCCTTGCCATTCGGAGCGCGTTTTAGGTCCGGCGAAAACAAGATGCGTTTAGGTGCTTTGTAAGGCGCGAGGCGTGTGCGTACGAATGCCCGCAAAGTATCCTCATCAACATCAGAACTGTCAGCCAGTTCGACGACGCCAGTCACGGCCTGGCCCCATTTGTCGTCGGGAATGCCGACCACCAGCGCATCGCGCACCGCGTCATGCTCCTTCAGGGCTTCTTCGACTTCTTCTGGATAGATTTTTTCGCCCGCTGAGTTAATGCAATTAGAGCCGCGCCCGAGCAAGGTGAGCGTGCCATCGGCTGCCACTTTGCACCAGTCGCCCGGAATGGCATAGCGCACACCGTCTATCGTGCGAAACGTCTCGGCAGTCTTCTTTTCGTCTTTGTAATAGCCGAGCGGGACAGAGCCCCCACGCGCGATGAGACCCGTCTCATCCGATCCAGGTTCGATCTCGCGACCGTCTTCAGAAAACACTTTGCAATGCTCGCCGATTTCGAACTTCGCGGTCTCGGAGACGCCATCTGCAGTGGTGACCGACATGCCAAAGCCAACGGCTTCCGAGGCGCCGAAACTATCCATCAGCGCGACTTGTGGCATGTGTCGGATTAAGCCCTGTTTGACTTCCATGCTCCACATCACGCCGGAGGAGGTGATGCTGGCGACAGATGACAGATCATATTTTCCAGGGGCTTCATCCAGCACGCGAAGCATCGGCTTGGCAAACGCATCGCCAACAATCGCCATCGCCGTCACGCCATTCCGCGCGACCGTTTCCCACAATTCTTCAGAGATGAATTTGGATTTGGTCTCGAGCGTCACGATCGCTCCGCCATTCAGGAACGCGCCAAGCGCGGTGAACAGTCCGGTACCGTGCATCAGCGGACAAGCTGGCAGTTGCCGACCGTGCTGTCCTACCTCGTTTACGAAGTCTCGATGCCCTTGCCAGTCTGTTGGTGCGGACCCGTATATTCGGCGCATACCATCGAGATTGGCATCGCGCCAGATCTGATGCGACCACATCACGCCCTTGGGCATGCCCGTGGTGCCGCCTGTATACAGGAACATTTGATCGTCAGGTGATCGCTCAATATCGAGTGGCGCGCCATCGCCTGACGTGGCGAGCAATTCATAAGCAACGGCGAAATTAGGAACGTCGGCGCCGCCCCCCACTTCGACCCAGACCTTCACTCTGGGCAGTCGGTCTTTCACACGCAGGACATTGTCGCGAAACTCGATGTCGTAAAGCACCACCGTGCTGTCTGAATTATCGATAATGTAGACCAATTCATCATCGAGGTAGCGGTAATTGACATTCACATGGGTCAATCGACCTTTGAAGCTTGCGACCAGACCTTCAACATATTCTGGCTGATTGCGCATATAGAACCCAATCTTGTCGCCAAAGCTCGCCCCATTCGCCAGCAACCATCGCGCGACATTGTTCGAGCGCGCCGTCATCTCTGGCCATGAGACGATGCGACCGCCGTGGATCAGCGCAGGGTTTTCGACACCCAGATGGGCACCATTATCATCTAACAGGTCGCCAAAGTTCCAGATTGTTTTGGCCATTTTGGCGCATCCTCCCGATCTGATCGATAGGAGCATAGCTAGAAATCAGACGGTGAGTAGGGCCTCCGCCGCGGAAGTCTCGGTTAGAAGAGATTCCCTTGATCCGACCCATCCGGCTTTGCAGGAGCGGGCTTCGCCGTTGATCGCTTTGGCTTTGCGACCGGAGCGGGTTTGGCGTCTCCCGCCGGCGAAAGGGAAACCTCACCATCCGCAACGGTCAGATCAACACACGGTAAGCTCGCAATGTGTTTGGCAGAACGCACAATCTTGCCATCCGGATCCTTCACGATCGCGTAGCCGCGCTTCAATGTCGCTTGATAAGACAATGTCTCGAGCAATTTATCCTGCGCCTGAAAGGCTTGCTGCTTGTTTTGCAGAATGCGGTCGAGCGCTGGCCGCGCGCGGCGGGCCGTGTCTACCAACGCCGCCCGCGCCCGTCGTGCGTCAGCCACCAATGGTTCAGGCCGCAGCCGTGATGCCGATCTGGCAAAGGCGATACGTTTTCTGGACGCCGCTTGGGCAAGTCCTGCCCCTAAACGGGATGACAGGTTTGCCAGCTGTGCTCGCTTCTCGCGAACGACTTGTTTTGGACTGATCAACCCGGCACCCAAGGCATCCAGTTTCGCGCGGCGTCGTTCAACCAGGGCGCGGGTCGCCATTGGTAGGCGTTCAGCCACAGAATCAAAGCGTTGGCGTTTCGCGTCGAATAAGCGCATCGCGGGCGGTAATCGGGTGGCTTCCAGCCGCTCCTGACCGCGGCGGATGTACCGCACCAATGCGCGCCGTTTGCGTTGTTCTATATCGTCGATTTGTAGTTTCAGCTCTGACCGCACCGGCACCGCAATCTCAGCCGCCCCGGTTGGCGTCGGCGCCCTTGCGTCAGAGACATAATCGATGAGCGTGGTGTCTGTTTCGTGTCCGACCGCTGAAATGAGCGGGATCGCGCTTTCAAACGCAGCGCGTACAACCTCTTCTTCATTGAACGGCCAAAGGTCTTCGATCGATCCGCCGCCGCGTCCGACGATCAGCACATCCGGGCGGGTCGCCTCCGGCATCGCGTTAAAGCCGCGAATACCGGCCACAATTTGCGGCGCGGCCGTATCGCCTTGCACCAAAGCTGGCCACAGGATCACGCGTACCGGGAAGCGATCGCCAATGCGATGCAGGATGTCGCGAATGACCGCTCCGGTCGGTGATGTCACGACACCTACCGTGTTCGGCAGAAAGGGAAGCGACTTCTTGTGCTGCGCCTCAAATAGACCTTCTGCGGCGAGTTTCTTTTTCCGCTCTTCCAGCAAGGCCATCAGCGCGCCAACGCCCGCCGGCCGCAAACTATCCGCGATCAGCTGGTAATTCGAGCGACCAGGATAGGTCGACATGCGCCCCGTCGCGATGACTTCCAGGCCTTCCTCTGGTTTGAATGGCAAGCGCGAAACCTGGCCTTTCCACATGATCGTGTTCAGGACGGCTTTGTCATCTTTCAGGTCCGCATACATGTGCCCGGAACGCGCAATCGTCACCCGTCCGAGTTCGCCGCGAACACGGACATGGTCATAGGCGGTCTCGATTGTGCGCTTAAGCGCCTGAGAGAGCTCCGACACCGAAAGTTCGGCAACGTTAGAAGGTGATGAATCAACCATGGACAGAGTCTAGAACGCAAGCTGGCAGGCGTCACGTCCCAAAACAGCGACAAAATAGATACGCTCGGATAATTCGCTGCGGATTAGCCGATGCTAGCTCATCGCGGATGAATAATAGTCGTGGGTTTCGACAGATCACCAAGTCGCTTGTACCGCGTCCGGTCATCCGGACGGTCTGGAATGCCTGCGGCGACCTAAAGGATCTTCCGAAGCGTCTGTTTCATGATTTGCCGCCCCAGCCATTGCGGATGCTGCACAATAGCGGCGGCGGCGACTATCACCAGATTGGCCATCATATCGTCCGGAAGATCATTAAGCGCACGGGCTTTGCCTCGCATTGGTCGGTTTTGGACATTGGATGCGGCACCGGCCGTATTGCCGGACCTATGATTTCTCGCCTCGATGAGAGGGGTGCATATACCGGGTTCGATGTTTCGAGATCTGCTATCGATTGGGCCCGCAAGTACGTCGCACCCGACGCTGCAAATGTGCGGTTTGTGCACGCCGATCTCGCCAATCAAGAGTACAATCCCGGCTCGAGCGATCCGGCCCGTCTGTATGCATTCCCCTGCACCGATGAGAGTGTGGATCTCGGATATGCTGTATCGGTCTTCACGCATTTGCGCGCGCCCGACGCTCAAGCTTATCTTCACCAGAGTGCCCGTGTCTTGAAGCCTGGTGGCAAGCTTTTCCTCACCGCTTTTCTGATGACCCCTGATGCGCTCGAGCGTACCCAGCGGCATGTGTCCGCGATGCCATTTGAGGCGATCGATCAGGTGACTTATTCGACGGATCCACGTGTGCCGGAACAAGCCATGGCGTTTGATGAACAGGTTTTCCTGGGATGGGTTCAGAAAGCCGGGTTTCGGATCGTCGATGAAATTCGGCGAGGATGCTGGTCGACCGATCGACTACGTGGCGAGCTACAGGACGAGCTGGTGCTCGAAAAACGAGCCATTTCGGAGGCATCCGGCGCTTGAGGTTTCACGACGCCGCTACAGATCCGGATGTCGAATTGTCAGAGCTTGATCGACCGCGATATCGTTCATCTCGGTGACTTCGCCATCCGGCCATGCGACGCGCAATGTCTCGATCAGGGTTGAATCGCCAAATCCAAAATATTGCCAGGTCGAGTTATGCGATACGAAATTCGAATTAATGCCAACAAGGCGCGTCTGCGTGTCGCCACCAATGGATGCCGAGATCGTGGCGCCGACGCCAAAGGTATTTGGCGGCGTCCCATCGAGCCGAACCGACAATGTGTTCCCGTCTGTCAGCTGATTGGTCCATAGCATTGCGGCCTGTTGATCATCCAATGTCAGCAGCAGCACATCGACATCGCCATCGGCGTCGAAATCATCGCAAATCACCCCGCGCCCTTGCTCAATGTCACGCATGTTCGACGCGGTTGCCATGTCTTCGAAAG
>JBCCDZ010000012.1:0-23318 GCA_039030525.1 Pseudomonadota bacterium
CTCTCAGGTGAAACGTCGACTTCTTCGAGGTCATCGATGACGTCCGCCTCGGCAATCGGTTGCAGAATTTCGCCATCATGATCAATCGGGTCGATCTGCGGATCCAGCTCGGGCGGCGGGGGCAAGTCTTCTTGCGCAGGCCAGACCGACTTTTGCACCGGCGTGCCACTCATCTCGCCCGCCAATTCGGAAATGGCGGCGGTGATTTCTTCTGGCGTCGCACCGTCCGTGGATGCTGGCGGCGGCGCGGACGAAACCTTGTCGCCATTCTCACCCAGAATTCGGATCATTTGTTCGCGAACAGATTCTGCCGCGGCCTCAGTGGCCGACTTCACAGGTGATTCCGGGGCATTCGGCGCGTCCGGGGCTTCGTCGGGATCGGGTTCGCTCAGCAAGTCCTCTAGTTCCGCAACCGGTATAGAAGCGTGCTCAACCAGAATCTCGCGCGGCGGTGGTGGCGCCGGTAAGGCTTCGGAATCATGCATGGCGCGGTACAGACGCGACGAGGCAACGGGCGTCCGCCCGGGCATATTCAGAAACAGCGCCTTTTCAGCTGTACGGCGACGTACCAGTGCATCGACAATCTGGATACGACCGCCAATCTTTGCTTGCCGCCAAGCATCAAAAGCGTGTGCCGCTTCGAGCCGATTGCCACCATTCATGCTGGCCACGACATCGCTGCTGGCAAAGGATTTGGGCCCGATATTGAAGGCGAGCGAAACCAGCGCATCAAACTCATTCTGGGTCATCGGCGCCAGGACACAGCGCATCACAAATCGCTCAACCGGGGGCAGATCATATTCGCGCAAGATGGCTTCCGCCTCGGATTCATTGACCCGGACGCCCTTTTTCGCACGGCGCACGTGTCCGTAGCCAATGATCCAACGACCATTGGGCAAGAATTCTGAGCGTGCGCGGAACCCCTCAAACGCCTTGATGACGTCTAATCCCGCTTGAGATGTGCGCATATTCAATGCCATCACCTGCTCCGGTTTGGGACAGCTTATCTGTCCAGTCTGAGATCAGGTGCAAACTGTGCGCCGTCCTCAAATCCGCCGGAATTTATAATAAAAACAAGGTCGCAAGACCGAGGAAACTGAAAAACGCCATCGTATCGGTCAAGGTGAGCACAAATACCGAAGAGGCAACGGCGGGGTCAGCGCCCATACGCTTTAACGTTAACGGGACCAGAATACCCGACACCCCAGCCCACGCGAAGCTGGCCAGCATGGCAACGCCCAGAACCATGGCCAGTCTGACATCCTGAAACCAGAAATATGCGACCAGTCCAACGCCAATCGCGAAGATCACGCCATTGACCAGACCGGTCAGTGTTTCGCGCACAATCGCTCGGCGACCGGCTTTGCCTTCCATTTCGCGTTCAGCGATCGCCCGCACCGCAACCGCGAGGCCCTGACTGCCAGCATTACCTGCCAACGCGGCCACAACCGGCATCAGAATGGCGAGCTGAACCAGGCGATCCAAAGTGCCTTCAAACAGCGCGATAATCGCAGAGGCAATGAACGCCGTGATCAGATTGATCCCCAGCCAGGGCGCCCGCGCTTTGACCGATTCCCAGACGGTGTCTGAGCCATCAGCGGACGACACATTGGCCAGGGCCAGAAGGTCTTCTGTGTTCTCTTCCTGGATGACATGGACCATGTCATCGACCGTGATCATACCGACCAGACGGCCCTCCCGATCTTTTACAGGGGCTGATGCGAGCGCGTATTTCTGGAATTGATACGCGACTTCTTCCTGGTCCTGATCGACATTAATATCAGAGCTGAACGGCTCCATGATATCGGCCAGTTTGATGTCCCGTCCGGTGCGCAGGAGCTGGGACAGCAGGACATATCCAAGCAGCTTATTCATCGGATCAACGACATAGACTTCGTAAAAATCCGTCGGCAGCTCTTCAGCATTATCCCGAGCAAAATCAATCGTTTGCCCAATTGTCCAGAATTCCGGCGCGGCGAGATAATCGCGCTGCATCAAGCGTCCGGCCGTGTCCTCCTCGAACTCGAAACTGGCCTCGAGGACGGCGCGGTCTTCGGGCTCCAATTCCTCCAGAATGCGCTCGCGGCGGTCTTCGTCGAGATCTTCAAGCACCGCAGTCGCATCATCGGATTCCAGCTCATCGAGCGCATCGACCACGGCTTCATCGGTCATCACCTCAACGGCGTCTTCGCGATACTCTTCCCGCAGCTCAATCAGGATCTCTGACGGCAATTCCCCGCCCAGCAATTCGACCGCTGCTTCAAACCGCTCGCTGGATAATTGTTCAAGTAAATCAGACGCATCCGCCGGGTGCATGCCTTCCAGCGTGGCGCGAACCCAATGGCCATCGCCCTGATCTATTGCATCACGCATCTCAGCCGCGAGCATTTCGCGCTGTTCTTCGCTCTGATCGGCGGGCTGTTGCGGCGTATCCGTCATAGCGCCTCTTTGGCTTGATCGCCGCTCAGGTGCAAGCCGTTTTTAGACCCCTTGCAGAAACTTGCACAAACTTGCGCGAAGCTTGCAGAAACCGGGCAGAAACCAGGAAGAAACCGGACAGAAACCCGGCTCAAACCACCGCTAGATTCGCCCAAGGCCCTGTCACGGCAACCGTGACGCCCGCTTTTTGAATATTGAAGAACAGCGTCTCGCCATCCGGTGAGAAACACGCCCCTGCAACTTCAGATATATGCGTTTGCGCAATCGTATAAATCCGCCCATCCGGCGCCACGCCTTTTACCGCATTCACACCCGGTCCATCTTCACAAATCACCAAATGTCCCCAAGGCGCGGAGACGATATTGTCACACATATCCATTTCGGACCGGTCCGGGCTTTCATAATACAGGATCAGACGCCCCGGCGAATCCATCTCGCGGTCGGTGCCTTCATTCGGGCTCGGGATATAGCGCCAGATCTGCCCGGCCAAAGCCAGGCCGCCGCTGGTGCAAGCGAAATAGGCCGACGCCCCGCTTTGATCGACGGCCCAGGCGATGCCTTCGCCGCGCGCAAACAGAGCCGCCCCTTTATCATAACCGCGTTCGGCCAAGGGCGCCTCGAACGCCTCAACATCATCGAGATCGATCCAGTATGTGGCAAAGCTCTGTCCTTGTGCGATGCCCGCAAGCGTCTCGTCCCAATTGCGTGTGTCGGCAGATCGTCGATCGACCAAGGCGAGCGCTTGCAAGCGGCCACCGCGGGCCAATTCGCCAGGCTGATCCGGTAGGAACCGGTAAAGGAGACCGGTGCCTGAATCCTCGGTTTGATAGACAATCCCGGTACGAGGATCGACCGCGGCGGCTTCGCGATTGAACCGCCCCATGGCGCGCAAAGGTTCGGCCTTGATCAGGCCGCGAGCGCTGGCGGGCACTTCAAAGGCATAGCCATGATATTGGCTGGTCTCGGCCCCCGGCGCGGCGTCGCTTTCCTCGCAGGTCAGCCAGCTGCCCCAGGGCGTGATCCCGCCGGAGCAATTGCGCTCTGATCCGACCATAGACAGGAAGGATTGTTCCAACTGTCCGGTCCGGGTGTTGTAGATCAGGTTTGTCGTGCCGCCGCCCAGCGGGTCGCCATTTGGCGCAATGTCAAAGACCGCGTCCGCAGCCACGCTGTTCGGGACACCCTGGCCGGCCTGAAACGGACCTTCATCTGTCTCATCCGCGCTCAGCTCGTGATTGCGGATCAGGACGCAGCGATCCGGGTCACCGTCGATCGCAAAACAGCCCATGCCATCATGTGCCGCGGGCACCCGAAAGCCATCCGACATGGTCGTGCCGACTTCCGAAAAGCGTTGATAAGAAAATCCTGGCGGCAGGTCGAGAAAGTCGTCGTCGTCCGGCACCAAATCGGTGCTCGCCTTTACCGGACTCGAGTCCGGTGTCGAACAGGCTGAGAGCGTCGCATAAGCCGGCGCCGCTGCGGCCATGGCCCCGGCATTGCGAAGAAAGTGACGCCTTGATTGAGACATGGTCCGTCCCCCTTGTTTGCCTACACGTTGTGATCCGCTTCACTGCCTAAACAGGCTTCATGACCGCAATATGATACCGCGTAAAAATTGACGTCTTAAGACGACCGGTTCGGCACAGGCCCTGCCCGCAACCTCAAATTGAGATCCTATGACAACAACCTGAGATGCCTCGATAATGATCCGCCTCACAAACCTCCCCACGGTCGGCCGTGTTGCAAGAGGGGCTGTCTCATGTGCTGTGAGAATGATCGAACCACGCGCCCCGTGATCAATGGAGGCGACGAATGAAATTCCGACTTATGAGTGCGACCGCGATGGGCATTTTGGCAGCAGCGGGATTAGCCAGTGGTGCTAACGCGCAAGCTGAGGACAATTGCCGCACGGGTGAAGACGACACCAACACGGTTTTGGACGGCTCGCTCGAATGCGGCGATGATGCTGAAGCAAGCGCTGAGGGCGCCACCGCGATCGGTGACGGCGCCGAAGCCGCCGGCGTCGATTCGACAGCGCTCGGGTTTCAGGCGCAGGCTTTGGCGGACGGTAGCACGGGCATTGGACGGAGTAGCACAGTGGAAGCCGGCGCAGATCAAAGCGTCGCTATTGGACATGACGCATACGTGTTCGGAGACGCAGACTTTGCGATTGCGATCGGACCAGGCGCTACGGTGATCGGCGCCACGGTCGATGCTTCGGAAGACGTGGACGGAATTGGAAATGGCGGAATCGCGATTGGCAGAAACGCGATCACCTTCGGCAATGAGTCGACGACGCTTGGCACATCGTCAGGGGTGAACGGCAATCAATCGGTTGCCATTGGCGCTTATGCTCGTGTGGGCGAGTTCAATCCAGGCCCCGTGATGATCAATGAGTCCTTTCATGGCGGGGTCGCCATTGGCGGCGACTATGATGGTGATGGCGTCGGCGCTGACGTCCAACATGATAATTCAGTGGCCTTAGGCGCGGACTCGGCCACATCCGCAGAAAACACTGTCTCCGTCGGTCGCGAAGATGATCCGGACACCCCCGATGACGAAACTCTGACCCGCCGCATCATGAATGTCGCTGACGGCTCGCTCGACACAGATGCCGCGACCGTTGGACAGGTCGATGACGCGATCACCGCAGCAAATGCTTATGTGGATATTAATAGCGACGGCCCGGCGGCGTCAGCCACTGCGGACCGCGCCATTGCCATTGGAGAAGACGCGTTGGCTGAGAGCGAAAGCTCAATCGCGATTGGTCTTTTATCTAAATCAACCGCTAACAGTGCAATTGCCATCGGAAACGGCGCCGACGCCGACGGAGGTAATTCAGTTTCTATTGGTAGATCCTCCACTGCGAATGGAACCAATGGGATTTCGATTGGCGAAGCGGCTCTCTCCACTGTAGATGGTGACTTTGGGATCGCGCTTGGAACGAATGCCCAATCGGACGCGCTGAATGCGGTCGCTATAGGATCAAGCCCCGATGGCGGCTTTAAAACAATTGCGCAACACGAAAATGCCATCGCCCTCGGGTCCGGCTCCCAAACCAGCGCGGCGGACACGCTCTCCATTGGACGGACGGACGATCCCTTAACGTCCAACGATGAAACCCTGACCCGCCGCATCATGAATGTCGCAGACGGCACGTTGGATTCGGATGCCGCGACCGTCGGACAGGTCGCTGCGGCGGTCGCCTCAGCCAATCCCTATATTGACATTAACAGCACCGGCGCCGGGCCGACTGCCACAGGAACCGACGCCATCGCGATTGGGCAAGCGGCTTCGGTTGGCGCCGATACGGATGGCTCGGCTGCGATCGGACTGGGTGCCCGTGTCATCGAGGGATCAGACTTTTCCTTGGCGCTGGGCGCTGAAGCCTACATAGAAGGCGGGTCTGAAGCATTTGACGATCTCGGCGATATTGATGTCGATGGGGTTGGTAATTTCAATTTGGCCATCGGTTACCGGGCGACCGTCATTGGCGGCGAGTCCACGGCTCTGGGTTCAGGTGCTGGCTCGCGTGGGTTCGGCGCGAGTGCCATCGGGTTTGCGGCATATGCAGAGGGTGATTACGCATCAAGCTTCGGCCATTCGGCGGCTGTTAAGGGCGACAATTCAATTGCATTCGGCAGTTTCAGTGCGGTTAACGGCGGCCCCGCCGACGGCAGCGTGTTTGCTCAATTCTTTAGCGCCGATAATGCGATCGCGATCGGCGGCGATGGCGGCGGAGATGGCGTTGGCGCATATGCAGGCGCAGATGGCGCCATTGCCTTTGGGGCAGACGCGGCCGCGCAATCAGAGTTTTCGCTCGCCATAGGCGCGGATGCAGATGATGACGGCAGCGGCGCAACCGCGTCCCATTCAAACGCCATCGCACTGGGTGCGGATTCTGTCACTTCTGCGGACAACACGCTCTCGATTGGCCGGGCCGATGATCCGAACACGGCTGATGACGAAACCCTCGAGCGCCGCATCATGAATGTCGCTGACGGCACGCTCGACACAGATGCCGCGACCGTCGGACAGGTCGATGACGCGATCACCGCCGCGAATGCTTATGTGGATATTAATAGCGTCGGCGCGGCGGCGTCAGCCACGGCGGACCGCGCCATTGCCATCGGGGAGGACGCGTCGGCCGAAGGCGAGCGATCGATTGCGATTGGAACCGGTGCTTTCACGATCGAGAACAGTTCAATTGCCATCGGAGCCTCTTCGATAGGCGACGCAGAAAGTGCCATTGGCCTGGGCAACCGTTCCAGTGCGAGTGGGGTCGCGTCCATCGCGATTGGGGAAAATTCAATCTCAACCGAAGAGGGTGACCATGCCATTGCTCTCGGCGCATACTCAGTCGCCAGCGCAGATCGGTCAGTCGCCATCGGCTCGAGTGAAACCGGTGCGACCGTGAATCAACCTTCCGATGCAACCGTGGCACAACACGAGGATGCCATCGCCCTTGGGTCCGGCTCCCAAACCAGCGCGGACAACACGCTCTCGATTGGTCGGGCTGATGATCCGAACACGGCTGATGACGAAACCCTCGAGCGCCGCATCATGAATGTCGCAGACGGCACGCTGGATTCGGATGCGGCCACGGTTGGACAGGTTGCTGCGGCGGTCGCTTCAGCCAATCCGTTTATCGAGATTAACAGCACCGGCACCGGGCCATCGGTCACAGGAACAGATGCGATCGGGATTGGGCGGGAAGCCTCTGTAGAGGGCGATACGTCCATCGGCTTTGGCGCTCTCGCTGATGTGATCGGGACCGCGACAATCGGGATCGGCGATAATGTGGGCGTGTTTGGGAATAACTCGGTTGGAATAGGAGAAAATGTCGTTGTCGACGGCAATAATTCGATCGCAATTGGCAGCGAAGCGGAGGTTCTTCATGCCGATGCCTTAACATCACTAGACGGCGCTGTCGCCATCGGTGGAGATATGGACGGAGACGACGAAGGCGCCGTTGCGCAACACAATAGCGCCATCGCGCTGGGTGCGGATTCTGTCACCTATGGTGAAAACACGCTCTCGATTGGCCGCGTAGATGACGATAGCACCACTGAAGATGAAACGATCACCCGCCGCATTATGAATGTCGCAGACGGCACGTTGGATTCGGATGCGGCCACGGTTGGACAGGTCGCTGCGGCGGTCGCGTCAGCCAATCCGTTTATCGAGATTAACAGTACCGGCACCGGGCCAACCGTCACGGGAACAGATGCGATTGGGATCGGCTATGATGCTCACGTGTACGGGGATGGCTCGGTCGGAATAGGCGAAACCACCATCATCGAGGGCGACAATTCGATCGCGATTGGTAGCAAGGCAGAAGTTTCTAACGGTTTTCACACGGCAGAACGACACGGCGCTGTCGCCATCGGCGGTGATCATGACGGAGACGGCCAGGGCGCCCTTGCGCTGCATAACAACGCCATTGCGCTGGGCGCGGATTCCGTAACGTCTGCTGAAAACACACTCTCGATTGGCAGCAGTGGCGCCGAACGCCGCATCATGAATGTCGCTGACGGGACCGAAGATACCGACGCGGTCACCTTAGGCCAATTAACCGCCGCGATATCGAATAGCGGCGGCTCTGGCGGCTCGACAACGTCTTATCTCGATGTGAACAGTGTTGGCACATTGCCAAGCGCAGACGGCGAGGACTCAATCGCCCTCGGCGCACGGGCCGCCACATCGACAGATGCGACAGATGGCGTGGCGATCGGATCAGACGCCTCCGTCACCGCTGAAAATGCGGTCGCGCTCGGCGCCGACTCAGTGGCAGATGAAGATGACACCGTCTCCGTCGGCAGTGACACGCTGAAACGCAAGCTGACCAATCTCGCTGATGGAGAGGACGATGATGACGCCGCCACATATGGCCAATTGGCAGATCTGACGCAGACCGTCTCGAACAACACGTCGGCGATTGCCAGCAATTTGCAGCTGATCCAGGCGAATACGAGTTCGCTCACCACGCTGACCAGCACAGTGTCAGATAATTCGGACGAGATTGCGGACCTGACAGACCGCGTCGACACGCTGGAAACCTCTGCCGGTAGCGGCACGGGCTCTGGCGACACGTCGCTGGTGACAGACGGCACAGCTGAGAACGCACTTCAAGGCGGTGAGAACGCGACAGCGACGCAGCCCAATTCGACCGCCTACGGATCGAATGCTGCTGCGACCAATGAGAATGCCACGGCCGTGGGCGCCAGCGCCCGCGCCGAAGGTTCAACCGCAGTTGGCGGCTTTGCTGAAGCGCTCGGCGCAGACTCCGCGGCGTTCGGGGTTGAGGCGCAGGCGCATGGCGATCAATCGACCGCGATTGGTGAATATAGCACGGCCAGCGCGACGGGTGCGTCGGCCTTCGGCACGAATGCCTCTGCCACGGCCGCCAATGCGGTTGCGCTGGGCGCTGGCTCAGTCGCCGATCGCGTAGATGCTGTCTCTGTCGGCAGCGTCGGCGCGGAGCGGCAGATCACCAATGTTGCGGCCGGCACAGCCAGCACGGATGCGGTCAACGTTGGACAACTCGATAGCGAGATCTCATCTGTAAACACGGCCATCGCGGTCAATTCAGCTGATATCGCGTTGCTGGAAGCCGGTGTCGGCGGCGACGGAGAACGCTTTATCGAATTGGAAGATACGGTCGCTGATAATGCGAGCTCGCTCAGCACAGTCACCGGACAGGTCAGCACCAACCAAACGCGGATCGCCGCCAACTCTGAATCGATCAGCACGCTCAACACGGCGTTTGAACAATTGGATTATCGCGTCGATGCGCTGACCAATCACATTCGCAAAGTCAATCATGAGATAGACGAGAATACAGCGGGCATCGCGATCGCGAATGCGCTGGCTGGCTCAACCTGGCTGCAATCGAATGAGCGCATGGCCGTTTCAGCCAATCTTGGCTATTTCGATGGCAATAGCGCGATCGCATTCTCAGGAGCGGCGCGGCTGAGCCAGCGCTTCTCGGCCAATGCGGCGCTCGGTCTGGTGCCCGCGAACGGTGATGTCGGCGCCCGCGCTGGCGTCCGGTTCGGGTGGTAGTCCGATGGGGGACACGTCAAACGGGTCTGGGACGAAGCGCCCAGACCAATTTCGCCTCGGCTATGTCGCACTCCACCTGGATGAATGCGCGGTGTGCGTGCACGGCGCCGCGCCAAAGTTCGGTCCAGCTTTCCAGCAAATCATCCCGCGCGGCACCGCTCAGACCGCGGACAATGCGCAAGCCGGATTGCACGATCCGCTGCGTACCATCTTCGTCCCGGTGGAGCTCGCAATCATCGCCCATGCCCGCAAACATCTTGGCTAGGAATTCCGCGGCATCGCCTGCACCGCCATCCACCGCGCTGACGGCCTGCGCGAGCGCGGCATAATTCTGCAACCCGGTCAGGCGCGCGGCTTTCCTGGCATGCTGCACAGCCCGGTCGCGGCCAATCACCTCTGACAAGGCGCTCAGCCCATTGCGGATATAGTCCATCGCATAATTGCGATTGGCTTTGGCCAGCCGGTCTTGCGACCAGTCGGTCGCGGGCGGCGCGGGTTGCTGTGCAGGGTCGAAGGCGGGCGGACGCTCATCGGGCGCGAATTGCAACCGTTCGTCATCGGCCAGGTCGTGATCATACTCCTTGAAATAGCCGCACAAGCCAAACTGCCCGGTAACGTCTTCTGACACGCAGACATAGCCAAGGCGCGGATTGCCGAGACTGACGCCATTCTGGGCGTACCAGCCATGCAGGAAGCCGCGGCTGGCTTCGACCGGAATGCCGCAAATGGCTGGCCCTGCATACATCCAGCGCGGATAGCGAAAGCGCACCCAGGCTTTGGTGTCGGACTCGTACATATATTCCACCGCGACGCCGCCAATGCCATTCGACAAGACATGGTATTTGGCGCACGCAACCGCATGCGGCGCATCTGCCAGGCCGAGCTTTTCGAAGCTTGAGAGAAATTTCTCTTCATGCTGTCGCCGGAATAGCCGGAACATCCAGTCGAAAACGACTTGCTTGCTTTCCTCAACCGCAACCATGAGCTGTAGCCCGAGAAAGTATTGATGGTGCAGATGTGCCTGCGCGGCGATGGCGGCCGAGCTCATACCTTCACGACCTCCCTAGATTGACAGCGTGATCTTGCCGAAATGTTGTTGGCTGGCCTGATGCGCAAAGGCGTCCGCGATTTGATCCAGCGGGAAGTCCTTGTCCAGAACCGGCTTGATATGGCTGGCTTCAATCGCGGCGATCATGTCTTCCTGATGCGCGCCTGATCCAACTGTGATGCCGGACATTGTCAGATTCTTGGAGAAGAAGGCTGCCGTCGGCACCTCGCCTGACACGCCGGTCAACACGCCAATCAAAGAGATATGTCCGCCAACGCGGCAGGCCTGAATGGATTGCGCCATAGTCCCTGGCCCGCCAATCTCGACGACTTCATCGACGCCGCGCCCGCCGGTCAACTCAAACGCTTTGCGGCCCCATTCCGGGGTCTCTTTATAATTGATCAGATGATCGGCGCCGAGCGCTTTCATCCGCTCCAGCTTGTCATTTGAAGATGACGTCGAAATCACGCGCGCGCCCGCCGCCTTGGCGAATTGCAAGGCAAAAACCGAAACCCCGCCTGTGCCCTGGGTCAGCACCCAATCGCCCGGCTTGACCGCGCCTTCGACAAACATGCCGCGCCAGGCCGTCAGCGCCGCGCATGGCAGTGTCGCCGCTTCGGTAAACGAATAGCCTGCTGGCATCCGGGTAAAGGCAGTCTCTGGCATCGCCACGAGTTCTGCTGCAAAGCCATCTGCGCCATCGCCCGGGACACCGCCAAAGCCAAGCGCATCAATCTCGCCTCTCAACCAATCGGGAAAGAACAGGCTGACGACATGATCGCCTGGCTTGAACCGGGTGACCCTATCCCCGACGCTGACCACTTCACCAGCACCATCTGACATCGGAATGCGGCCATCATCCGTCGGGATGCCGCCCATGACGACGACAAAGTCATGATAATTCAGCGATGACGCCTTGATGCGCACCAGGACTTCTCCCGGACCCGCGACGGGATCAGGGCGATCTTCGATGATGAGATTTCCGGGGCCTCCGGGCTTTTTGACGGCTGCGACTTTCATCTGGTGTCCTCTTTTATCTGTTTGACGCACACGAGATCGGGCGGCGACGCTAGGGAAGTCAAATTTCAATTTCGCGCTTTTAGAGCGTTCGCCTGATACGCAGTCGCGTCGCGAACGATCTAATCTTCAAGCGTCCAGTCTGGCACACCACGGCCGGGCGTAAACGGGGCGCCGAGGCGTTCCAGATCAAACTCGACGCTTACAATCCCGGATTCAATTGCACGCATCTGGGTCAAGGCGCCGTCGAGCTCGACTTTCGCGGTCGCCAAAGCGTCTATATTCGACCCGGTTGCTGGCGCTTGCGTGAACCAGCCCCATCCGCGGATTTGAGACACGCGTGAAGCGACGGGCCACGGCGCGGGCTCGTTGCGGCTCGCAATGGTGCGATCCCCGGTGAGGACCACATCGACATCATCCAGCCGGGCTTCCAGATCCTGAATTTGCGCCCGCAACGCGACGCTCGGCGCTGCCACGGTCTCGACGCCCAATTTCAGGTGCGCCAATCGATTGCGCAGTTCTGTGGCGGTATTGGTTGCCGCGGCAACAACGCGAACCAGGTCAGCGGTGTCCTGCTGAAACGCCAGCAATGCTGGACGGTCTGCTGTCGCTTCTGGCGTGTCGTGCAACGGTTTCAGCGTAAAGGACTGAGGCCCAGATAAGGGGGTCACGACACCATTGACGCGTTTGGCCAAGGTGACGCGATATTCGCCCGGAACAACTAATGGACCGACATTCGGATTGGCGAATGGCGAAACAGCGGGCGGCGTCAATTGCACGGCGTCGGGTGCAGCATAACGCAAGTCCCAGGCAACACGATGCAGACCCTTATCGGTCGGCCCGGTGATCCGTCGCACCACATTGCCTGCGGCATCTGTGATAATGAACAGAATGGCCGGCTCGTCTTCCCGGTCTTCCGCCCGCAAGTCATCCCAGGACGGATATGGCGTGTCGCCGCCGTCTTTTTCAATTTCAATCTCAGCGTCCCGGCGCGCCGTCGCCAAGGATTTCAATCCATCGCGCAACACATAGGTGAAGACCGCTCCAAAAGGTGGGTTTTCGGCGTACCAGAAATTGTCGCCATTAAAGGCTTGTGCGCCGCCCGCCGGGCCCCACAAATCGCCTTCAATATAGATCCAGCTGTCACGAACAGAGAACAGGGTCGCTTCGGCTTGCGTCACCGTTTCACTCGCCGTGCGCAGCGGTGAGTAATCATCCAACACATAGATGCCGCGCCCGAATGTCCCGACGACCAGGTCATTCTCGCGGCGCTGGATCTCAATATCGCGGACATCAATGGTCGGGAAATTGGTTTTCAGGGGGTGCCAATTGCGACCGCCATTTTGACTATAAAACAGACCAAACTCTGTGCCGACAAAAAGCAGATTGGGATCAACATGATCCTCGGCAATGGTGTGCACTGAGCCCCAATCTGGCAGATCGCCAGATATGTCACGCCAGGCGCCGCCGCGATTGTCAGTGCGGAAGACATAAGGCTTGTGATCATTGCGCTTATGATTGTCGAACACAGCGTAAGCCACGTCGCCATCATGAGCCGACGCGATAATGTCCTCGACCAGGGTCATGGACGGCACGCCGCGCGTCTGTTCGCTGCGACTCCAGTTTGCACCATTGTCTTCGGTGACAGAGATCACACCATCATCGGTGCCGACATAGATCAGCCCTTCAACCATCGGACTTTCGCTGAGCGCAATCGCCGCGCCGAAGATCGAAGTTGAGTCATTCTTGGCAATCGCATCGACGCTCCAGACGCGGCCCATCACTTCAAGCGCATTGCGGTCAATCTGGCGGGTCAGATCGGGACTGATAATCTGCCAGTTATTGCCCCGGTCATTCGACGCGAACAAATACTCGGCGGCATAATAGATGCGATCCGGATTGTGCGGACTGATCAGAAGCGGCGTGTTCCAGTTCCACTTATAGGCTGGCTCGCCGGTCGGTGGTTGCGGCGTCAGGAACACGCGCTCATGTGTGCGGCGATCATAACGCACGAGGCCGCCATATTGATACTGGGCATAGACAATGTTCGGATCACGCGGATCGATTTGCGGCTTATAACCGTCACCGCCCAGGACGATGTGCCAATCGGAGTTTGAGATGCCATGCACCAGGTCAGTTCGGGACGGACCGCACAAGGAATTATTGTCCTGTGTTCCGCCGCAGACATTGTAGAAGGGCTCAGCATTGTCTGGCTGGATGCGATAGAATTGGACGATTGGCAGATTGTTCGTGTGGCGCCATAAGTCGCCGCCATCCCAGCTTTCATAAATACCGCCGTCGCCGCCAATGATCAGGTGGCTGGTATTGTCGGGATCAATCCACAACGCATGATCATCAACATGCCGATGCGCGGCGCTGAGATCGGTGAAGGAGTCCCCACCATCAATCGAGCGCTTCGAAAACGTGTCCAAAGAATACAGGATGTCAGCATTCTTCGGATCAACGATAATCTCATTATAATATTGGGGACTAGAGGTCATATGGTCAGACCTCTTGGTCCAGTTCTGACCGAAATCGGTTGAGCGATAGACCCCTTGCTCATCCGGCTGGGCTTCGATGATTGCGTAAAGCAAGTTCGGCGCAGACGGCGCCATGGCGAGGCCAATGCGGCCCATATCATCCTTCGGCAGACCGGCCTTAATCTCGGTCCAGGTTTCCCCGCCATCCGTCGTCCGATGAATGCCGGATCCCGGTCCACCATTGATCAGGACCCAGACATGCCGGCGGCGCTGATAGCTCGACGCGACAATGTTATCAAAATCGTTCGGATCGACGATGAATTCATTGATCCCGGTATGCTCATCGACGCTCAGGATAGAGGTCCACGTCGCGCCGCCATCTGTGGTTTTGTACAAGCCGCGATCACCGCCCTCTGACCAGAGCGGGCCTTGCGCCGCGACCAGAACCGTATCGACATCTTCGGGATGAACCCAGATCTGGCTGATATGGCCAGATTCCTTCAGACCCATATTGGTCCAGCTGCGGCCGCCATCATTCGATTTGTAAACGCCATCGCCAAAGGCGACCGAGCGCTGGGCATTGTTTTCGCCCGTGCCGACCCAGATTGTGTCCTGGTCGGATGGCGCGATTTCGACCACGCCGATCGCGTAGGTGCCTTCATTGTCGAAGACAGGCGTCCAGTTGGCGCCAGCATTACTGGTGCGCCACAAACCACCCGACGCCGTGCCGACCAAATAGTCGTGATGCCCGCCGGGAAAGAATGCAAAGTCAGATATGCGCCCGGATGGATAGGCCGGCCCGATCAATCGCAAAGGCAAGGATGCGAGCGGACTGGCCTCCTCTTCATCTGCGGATTGAGACATCGCCACCGGGGTCACCCCGATCGCCAGTGCCAGGAGTATCAGCCCGCAAAACGTAATCGCGCTTGTCCGTAGTGAATTCATCATCAGCCCCAAGATTTCCCGTCTGCAGGGGAACTTCGAGGATGTTAATTGAAATTGCAACTGGATTGTTTCCGGTCGCCGCGTCTGCACAAATAAGGCAGCGCGATTAACCCTGCCCTTTTTTGCCGTGAGATGGCCGTGTGATTGCCGCGCGCGCTCAAAACACATGCCTCAATTGTTTTGCAGGCTCTCATTTGGGGACGACGCAAGCAGGACATAACCATGACTCACTCTTCTTTATCACCACCGCGCGCACTGACGCGCATCCTTCCACTCATGACCGCACTGTTCAGTCTGCCGGCGCTTGCCTTTGCGCAAGGCGAGCCACGCCTGGTGACGCCGAACGAACAGACCAGCGGCGCGCTTTTGCTCGAGAGCGATACATTGGGGAAATACATCTCGGCCCCAGCGCTGATCACCGATGTCGACATCGACATTTCCGGTCCCATCGCACGCACCACGGTGACGCAACGGTTCGAGAACACGTCAGATGCCTGGGTTGAAGGGATTTATGTTTTTCCTCTGCCGGATGAAAGCGCAGTCGATACGCTGCGTATGCAGATCGGCGATCGCTTCATTGAAGGGCAGATCAAGGAGCGCAAACAGGCGCGCAAGATCTATGAAGCGGCCAAAGCAGAGGGCCGCAAGGCGAGCCTGATGGAACAGGAGCGGGCCAATATCTTCACCAATAATGTCGCTAATATCGGACCAGGCGAAACCGTCGTTTTGCAGATTGAATATCAAGAGACCATCCGGATCGATGATGGACGTTTCTCTTTGCGGTTTCCGATGGTTGTGGGGCCGCGCTACAATCCACCGGCAAAGGTCCTGACGGCCAGTATTGATGAGACCAGCGGCTGGGCGATTTCTGACCCGGTGCCGGATCGCGGCCGCATCTCGCCGCCGTATCACAATCCTGACTTTGTGGTGACCAACCCGGTGCGGCTGGACGTGGACATCGATGCCGGCTTCCCGATCGGGACGCTGACCTCTTCCTATCATGACATGACCACAGTTCGCGACGGTGACCAGCGCGCAACCCTGACACTGACCGATGAGAGCGTGCCGGCCAATCGCGATTTCGAGCTGGTCTGGTCGCCGGTGTCGGGCGAAAGTCCGCGCGCCGCCCTGTTCTCTGAGATCATCGAAGGCGACGATTATTACTTGCTCATGATCACGCCGCCTGATCCGGATCTGGCGACCGCGACGCCGGCGCGAGACGTCACCTTCATCATCGACACGTCCGGCTCAATGGGCGGGGAGAGCATCCGTCAGGCGCGCCAAAGCCTCAGCCTGGCGGTCGAGCGTCTCGGCTCTGAAGACCTGTTCAACATTATCGAGTTTAACTCCTCGACCCGGCCGATGTTCAACGCGCCGCGTCCGGCAACCCGGGAAAATAAGCGCGTGGCCGTGAACTGGGTCGAGCGCCTTCAGGCGACTGGCGGCACGGAAATGTTGCCTGCCTTGAAGGCCGCCCTCCGCGAGACTTCGAAGGATACAGGTCATCTGAAGCAAGTCATTTTCCTCACCGATGGCGCCATTGGCAATGAACAGGACTTGTTTGAAACCATTGCCGCGCAGCGGGGCCAGGCGCGGATCTTCACGATCGGAATTGGCTCGGCCCCGAACAGTTATTTCATGACGCGTGCAGCGGAACTCGGCCGCGGTACATTTACCCATATCGGCGCGGTTGATGAGGTCGCTGAGCGGATGAGTGCCTTGTTCAGCAAGCTTGAAACGCCCGCCATCACAGACCTGTCCCTCACCTGGCCAGAGGGGGCAAAGGTCGAAACCTCCTACTCACTCATCCCGGATATCTATCAAGGCGAAACGCTCTCGATTGCGGCCAAGAGTGATGCGGATGCTGGCAATGTCGTGCTGACCGGCACCAGTGGCACGCAGTCTTGGGAATTGACCTTGCAACTCGACCAAGCCAATGCTCGCGGCGGGGTTTCGAAACTCTGGGCCCGCAAAAAGATTGCGGCGCTGGAACTCGACCGCGCACGCGGAGCGGCAACCAAGGCCGAGACCGACACCGCGATCCTGAGCATCGCGCTCGACCATAGTCTGATCTCGCGGCTGACCAGTCTTGTCGCTGTGGATATCACGCCGTCTCGTCTTGACGGCGATGGCGTGGTGTCGCGTGACGTGCCGTTGAACTTTCCGGACGGCTGGGATTTCGCGAAAGTATTCGGCGAGCCGCCAATGGTGCGACCCGAGCCAAAACTGGCTGAGGTGGCGCCTGACTCAGCGATGGCGCCGGCTGACGCCCAGCCCGTGGTGGTCGAGGAAGTCGTTCTGCCAAGAACCGCAACGCTATCCGATCTGAAGCTGATCCTGGGCGGGTTGCTCTTGCTCCTGTCGCTGATGGCGCTGGCGCGTCGTTCCGAAGCAACAGCATGAGTGCGGTAACCGTCTCTACCGCCCCGCCCGCACGCCAGAAGCGGCGGGCGTGGCGCGGCCGGGTTCTGGCGGCATTGGCGGCCGTGCTGGGTCTTTTCCTGTTTGGCGACGGCCTCTACGTCAAGGCCAAAGCGGGACTTGCGCAAGTGTTGCTCGAGCGCGCCTGGAGCGAGACGTTACAAACAGGCGCGCCTGTCCGACCCTGGGGATGGATTGATACCTGGCCCGTTGCCAAAGTCAGCGTGCCACGTCTGAACCGATCCGCTGTAGTGCTGCACGGCACCAGCGGCCAGGCCATGGCATTCGGGCCAGGCCTAATGAGCGCTGGCCCGCAACCGGGTGCGCCTGGCCTCGCCATCATGTCGGCACATCGCGATACACATTTTCGGTTTCTGAAAGATCTCGAGCGCGGCGATGAGATCCAGGTCGACACAGCAGATGGTCGCACACATGCCTTTCGCATCATCGATTTTAAAATCGTTGACGCAGATCGGTCGGGGTTGAGCTTTGAACAGGACGAAGCGCTGATTGCCCTGACGACCTGCTGGCCATTCAATTCTGTCCAGGTTGGCAAGAAGCGATTTGTGGCGATTGGCCGGTTGATCTCATCCAGCTGATCGGCGCACGCCCCACCCGGACGGCTTAGTCTTTGAACGCTTCGCCGTTGAGGTGGATCATGTGATGGTTCTTCATCGCGGCCTTGCGATGCCGGGAAGCCTGTTGGAAGTCAGGGTTCGCCATCATTTCCAGAAAAGCGCCGCGGCTGGGAAAATACATGATCGCAGCGACATGCCAGTCGGGATCTTCAGGGCCGATCAGGACCTGGTCCGCCGCAGCATTGAACGCGATACGTCCGCCAAGCTCATGAATAATCCGGCCTGCTGTTTCGCCATATCGCGCGAATGCCTCTTGCCCTGAAATCTCCGCAGCAGGCGTGCCATATTCCGGATCACCGGGTTGATAGGCTGCCACATCCTTGAACGCGAACAGATTCAACACTGCCAGCGGCGTGTCTAATGGCAGAGAACTTAGCTTCGCGAATTGGGCTTCATTCGGGTCGAGAGAGTGTTGCATGCACAAGCCATCCTATGAACCCGCAAGCATTGCAAGCAGGATCGTCTGTCGTCAGACTGGACAATAAAAGATCTTATCTTTTGGCACTTGTTATGTCATAATATCTAAAGTGCCATAATTCATGGAGATGAATGTGTTCAGAACCATCCTTATCATCCTGGCCGTCCTGCTCGGCATTGGCCTGATCGCCTCTTTTGTGGTCACCCGCGATGGCCAGCGGGTCACCCCGCAAGGGACCGGCGAGATCAGCATTGACGGCAAGACGTTTGAGGCCTTCCAACTACCTGACTATGCCGCCGCCGTCCTGACAGACGACTATAAGAGCTATTTCATTGAGGTGGAGCCTGGCATCAAGATCCACGTGCTCGAGACCGGATCGGGATATCCCGTCTATATGCAGCATGGTAATCCGACCTCCGGCTTCTTGTACCGCAAAGTCGCTGATGCGCTGCCGAAAGACCGCGTGCGATTGATCATGCCAACGCTTCCAGGACTGGGCTTTTCGAGCAAGATCCCCGCCAGCGAACATACGCTCGACAATCACATGCGTTGGATGAATGCAGCGCTTGAAGCGCTGGAATTAGACGGTGTGATCTATGTAGGCCAGGATTGGGGCGGGCCCGTCGGCATGGGCGCCTTGGCGCTATCCCCTGACTTGTTGGAAGGCGTTGTGACAATGAATACCGGGCTCAACGCACCGACAGAGAAAGTCGATCTGTCCCGCGCGCATGCCACCGTCAAAACGCCCGTGGTGGGCGAAATGCTGACCGAAGTTTTTGGCTCGGTGTTCGATGCGCTGCCAGACGTGCAAGGCGACCCGGACTCCATGCCGGACGCCGTGATTGCGCTATACGCCCAACCGGTTCGGGAGAGCGGAAATGCAAAGGCGCCTCTGGCTTTGATGCGAATGGTATCGGATGGCCCGGATCATCCGAGCAGCACGCAAATGCGCCAGATTGAAGCCTATGTGCAATCACTTAATGTCCCTGCGGAGATTGTCTGGGGCCTGCAGGACCCTATCCTGGGCGCCCGGATCGATGGCATGAAGCGCAACTTTCCCCATGCCCGCGTCACTGAGACACAAGCTGGTCATTTCCTGCAAGAAGAAGTGCCTGCGGATATCGCCGCCGCTGTGATGCGCCTTGTCGAGCAAGTTGACCCGGTCGCGGACCCTGACGCGTCGAACACGCAGTAGTTCTCCCAGCGTCTCAAAATATCGCGCGCTCTCCCCTTTCGGCGATCACAACCGGTTGAACGGCGCGCTTTAGCCTTGACGCTCGGCCATCGAAATTGCTGGTACGGGCAACGTTCAGGGAAGGAAGCTATTATGGAACTCTCACAAAGCCGCACGGTTGGCATTATCGCCATCTTATTGTTGCTGGCAGCGATTTCGCAGCCCATCTACACGGCCCTCTATCTTGGGGCGCCTGATATAGATCGCCAATTCTTATGGGGCCTTGAAGGCTTGCTCTTTGTCGTGCTCGCCGCATTTGCCGGCTCGGCGCTGGTCATGGCCAAGCGCTATACGCTCGGCTTCTCCGCAATCGCCTTCAGTGCGGTGCTGAATGTCGTACAGGTCGGCGTTGGTCTCACCCAATTCGGACCGTTCGGTCAGGCGGCGGAGCTTAACCCTGATCTGCAAGGCATCCGCGTCTCCGTCGTCGCCTTCTCATTCTTTGGATACAATGCTGCCAAGATCCTGCTTGGTCTTGCTGCGGTCGTCTTCGGCATGGCCAAGATAAACCAGGGCGGCAAGATTCTCGGCGGCGCCGCGGTTTTGTTTGGTGTGATTGCTTTTGTCGCCAATACGATTGTGATGATGTTTGGCTTGGACGGCTTTCTGCCACCGCCAGTGGCGGGCAGCACAGGCGTGGTCGCAACGTTGCTTCTGGCAATTTGCTTGTTCAGCGTCAGCGACGACGCGTAAGGGCGGATCTGGCGAGGGGTCGCGCGCCTTTGAGCGGGCTATTGCCGATAGAGATAAGCGATTGTTGACCGGTTCAT
This sequence comes from Pseudomonadota bacterium, assembly GCA_039030525.1. Taxonomy (GTDB): domain Bacteria; phylum Pseudomonadota; class Alphaproteobacteria; order Caulobacterales; family Hyphomonadaceae; genus Henriciella. The sequence goes on from JBCCDZ010000012.1 coordinate 20,476, forward strand.
CGACCAGCACTCGCGACTGTCATCTTGGCAGATCGGGACCTCTTCTCCGAACGATATTGTTTGGACATTTACGCCGGATCCGTAAGCGGCTTGCAGCGCGTTTTGGATGCGCCGCGCGCGTTCCCGTCCTTCTTCTTTGTTGTCAAAGCGAACGTTGCGCGTGACAACAATGATGTCACCAAGGGGACCGAGTTCAATACTTGTCTCTGACACGGTTTCTTCTATTCGGTCTTCGATGAGATCGATCGGAACCTGATAGATGTTTGGATCAAAATCGCTTGGCGTTAGCGCTCTGTTGAACACAGTGACGGGGAGTTCGGGGGCTGGCGGCGCGTAAGTGCCACCTGGACCTTGAACCGGCCCATCAGGGTCGTCGACCTCTGGTTTTAGGACGGGATAGTCGATGATAATGGAATTGTAGAAATTGGCGATCTTGATCGCTGGGTCGCCGGCGCGGTCGTCACCGCCTTCGAGAATGACAATAACCTCGTCCTCTTCGGGATCGCCGTGCGTACGCTCGAAATCTTCCTCGAACCAGAGGCGGGCAGCCTTCATGATCCGCACGCTATCCGAAAACTCCTGCCCTGCGAGCTGATTATAGTCGCCATCATAGACGTACGAGCCGGACCCCCAGATCTGCCCCAGATCCTGCGGGCAATAGTCGGGTCGAATATCTTGACTGGCACCATAATTGGCGCCGGCAATCGCGGTCGCCTCGTCCGCCATTGAGACCGCTGCGGCATCGCGCATTCCGGCTTCGACGGTTTCGGCGGGTTTTTCGCCGCAGACCGTGTCGACTTTGCTGTCGGAATTCCCGGATACAGGCATGTATCCCGCTTCGACCTCGTAAAACGTGACGAAGGGCGTCGCGTGCGCTTGTTTGACGGGTAAGTGGTTTTCGCCCTGCAAGACCAGATAGTGGCCTTGCCATGCGATGACTTTCGGCATTTCCGCCCGCTCGGGCGCATTCGACAGGTCCGCGGATTCAGTGTTGTCCATTTTGGCAGGATCGTTCTCGGTGTTTGTGGTCAGAACATCTTGCACCGGTGCGCTCGCAGACTGGCGATCGGGCGAAGCTGGCGCGTCAGAACCGAGCGTCAGTACGGCCGCGCCTGCCAGCCCGACCGCAGCCACTGCCCCAAGCCCAATCAGTATTTGCGGAGAGATTTGCCCAGCCTGTTTCACTTTCATTTCCCCCCAAACCTATTGCAATTGATCCAACAAGCCGCTGAGACCATTCGATAGATCAGGTCCTTGCGTGATCGTCGCGGATTCATGCCGCCGATAATTTTCCGTGGCGCCCTCATCATATGTGACCGATGTCGCTGTCACCTCAGTGCCCATGACGCTTTGCTGAAGCATCAAGCCATCATCAGTAAAGCACGCAGAGCCCATCATGCTCGACGCGTAGACATTGCAGGTCAGTCCGACCACGGTCTGCGTTTGGCCTGTCGGGGTCATTCCCATCGCACTTAGGAACGCATCCGAGACGGCAGCAGATCCGGATTGATCAACCGCATCCGCGAGCCCCTGATACATCGGATTGACCGTTTCGGTTGCTGTGTTTGCGTCTGTGTCGATGGCGTAGATCGTATCGCCGATCGTGACAGTGAAGGTCGACTGAGATTGACCAAAGCCGGCCATGCCAATGGTCAGTTGCGAGATCTCGTATTGCTCATAGCCATAATCGCGGTGGCATTTGGTTGAGGTGCCTGATTGCATTTGCCCGCTTTGCTCATAGTCGATGCAAACCGCTTCTACCGGGTGCAGTTTCGGCGTGTCCGGATTGGCGACTGCGACGGGTAATGTGAACGCTGCGCCCACGGCTAGACTTAGAATTTTGCACGTCATGATGTGCCCTCCATTTGATTTGATTATTCGCCGCGAAGTCGAAGCTCGACTGCGGTGCGTTCGCCCGCGACAACGGTCACGTCCTGGGCAACCACATCGCCGGCATAGCTGTAGCCCTCGACGCGATATCGGCCGGGTAGAAACTTTCGAACCACGCCGGGCCGCAAAATGCCGCCGATAATGCGCTGTCCATCGAGGGCATAGGCTGAGCCTCGATCCGGATCGCTCAGGTAATTTTCCGATGCCGCATATGTCATCACCAATTCACCGAGTGGCTTCGGTGTCATCAGGACGTCGAGGCTTTCCCCGTTTGCGACCTCGAATTCCGGGCGATCGAAAAAGCCGTCATTGCCGAAGCCTTCGACCGCATAGCGGCCGGGTTTTACCGGGATGGCTGAGCCAGGCCGGGAATAGGCACTATTGCCGCGATCGAGGGAGAATAATTGCGCTCGGGTCGGTACTTTTTCGCGCGCATAGTCATACAGACTCTCGGCAAACTGTATGGTGACGAAACCCGCCTCAACCGGCACTTCGATGATCTGCTGATCTTCGGAAAGCTCAATCTCAACGCCTTCAATCGGCAAGTTTTGATGGTCTGAGCGATGCTGATAGATGCCAGGCCGAGCCCCTGAGAAACGGGTATAGGTGCTGTAGACTTTCTCTCCGTCTTGCCACAGCTCTCCATTGCGCTTGAACGTTTCGCCATTCGGCAGTTTGTAGACGATCATGAACTCAACGGTTTTGTTGAGCTCAAAGACCAGCTCTGTGTCAGCATCTTCAATCAGAGTTTCAGAGAGCGACAAGTTGTTGTCATCATTAGGGCTCGCGCGGAACTCATAAGTGCCGGGTGCTGCCAAGGCCTCATCTTTAGCGCGGAAACTGAACACTTCCTTGCCGTCTTGCCAGGCTGTGACCAGGGAACCTGGATGCGGTTCGCCAGCCTCTATGAACGTCGCGGTTACGCGCGCTGGAGCCTCGACCAAGACATCGAC
>JBCCDZ010000013.1:0-23222 GCA_039030525.1 Pseudomonadota bacterium
CCGTTTAAAGCTAAGCAGGGTTTCCATCATCACGCGATCGCCATCAATCCAGCCGTTCTGTGCCGCCGCCTGGATCATCGCATACTCGCCCGAGACCTGGAACGCGAAAGTCGGAACTTTGAATGTTTCAGAAACGCGCCGGACAATGTCGAGATAAGGGAGGCCTGGCTTGACCATGACCATATCCGCGCCTTCGGCGAGATCCATCGCGACTTCGCGAATGGCTTCGTCGGAATTCGCCGGATCCTGTTGATACGTCTTTTTGTCGCCAATCAGTGCAGTCGCCGAGCCAATCGCTTCGCGATACGGTCCGTAAAACCCGCTGGCATATTTGGCAGCGTAAGACAGGATGAGCGTGTTGGTAAAACCAGACCCTTCCAGCGCGGCCCGGATGGCGCCTATGCGACCATCCATCATGTCTGACGGTGCCACCACATCTGCGCCAGCGTCGGCTTGAACCAGTGCCTGTTCGACTAGGACCGCGGTGGTTTCGTCATTCAACACATATCCCGTCTCGTCGATCAGGCCATCATGGCCATGGCTGGTAAACGGATCGAGCGCGACATCACAAATCACACCAACTTCAGGCGCTGCGTCCTTCATCGCTTTGATCACTGTCGGAATGAGGCCATCCGGGTTCAGACTTTCGCTGCCTTCTTCGTCTTTGTGTTTCGGATCAATGTGGGGAAAGATCGCGATGGCCGGGATACCAAGCGCACTTGCGCGCTTTGCAGCGGCGGCCGCTTCAGCGACGTTCAGGCGTTCCAGGCCGGGCATGGCGGCAACCGGAATTCGTGGCTCTTCGCCATCATGGACCACCATCGACCAGATCAGGTCTGCTGGCGTCAAAACATGCTCAGCTGTGAGCGCTCGAATCCATGGAGATTGGCGCAAACGACGCAATCGCGTGGACGGAAACGTTTGCTCAGGGGTCGACCTCATTCTGGCTCCACTTTCGGGGCGCCGAACCGAAACAGACCGCGGCGCACTTTGCGACGCATAAAACACCGCTTTGTCACGTCCATAAACGGTTTTTGAGCGTCCTCAATCTCAATCATATAGGGTTCGAGCTTCTCGCGCGGAATTTCCTTGAACCCCATAGAGGCATAAAAAGGCCCATTCCAGGCCACGTCTCGAAACGTTGACAGGCTGACATGCGGCAGCTTGCGGTTCTCGGCTTCGGTCAATACGCGTATAACCAGAGCGCGGCCAATGCCTTTCTGACCATGGTCTGGATGTACGCTGACCTGGTCCAGATAGAGACCATTGCCGCGTAAGCGCACCAGTGCGAACCCGACCGCCCAGCCATGTTCGTTGCGAGCCACGAACACGTTGGCGCGCGGAATTTCCTGCTCGAAGACCTCAGCTGGAACATGATCCTCCAGCGCCGAGGGCTCGAGCAAACCAGTCGCCGCAAAAAGGGCAGAGGCCGCCTTATCTACCGAGATAAACGCAGCAATATCATCTAATTCGCCAAGGGCGATGGAATATCCTTCCGGAAGGTCAGACATTGACGAACGAATCCCCTATGGCATGTCTGCCGCCTAATAAGCACAAAGAGGGCCAAAAGCCATGACCACTCGCCTGACAGAAGAACAGGTTATGATTCAAGATATGGCGAAGCGATTTGCCGGCGATCGTTTAGCTCCTCACACATCGACCTGGGACGAGGAAAAACACTTCCCGGTCGACGTCATAAAGGACACTGCGGAGCTCGGTTTTGCAGGCATTTATGTCGGGGAGGATGTTGGCGGATCAGCCCTCGGCCGGCTCGACGCCGCGCTGATTTTTGAGCAATTATCTTATGGTGACGTATCGACCGCGGCGTTCATCTCCATCCACAATATGGCCAGCTGGATGATCGATAAGTTTGGCTCTGATGATCAGCGCAAGACGTGGGTGCCCAAGCTCACCAGCATGGAGCTTATAGCGTCATACTGTTTGACGGAGCCTGGCTCCGGGTCCGACGCTGCAGCGATGAAGACAACAGCTGTGCGAGACGGCGACGCATATGTGCTAAATGGTTCAAAACAATTCATTTCTGGCGCTGGAACAAGCGATGTTTACGTCCTGATGGCACGGACATCAGATGCTGGCGCGCGCGGTGTTTCGGCCTTCGTCATACCGCTTGGGACGCCGGGCCTGAGCTTCGGAAACAATGAAAAGAAAATGGGCTGGAACTCACAGCCAACCAAACAGGTTTTGCTGGATGATGTTCGCGTCCCCGCGACCAACCGGATCGGCGATGAAGGCCATGGTTTCAAGTTCGCAATGGCGGGCCTCGATGGTGGCCGTTTGAACATTGCGGCCTGTTCGCTCGGCGGCGCGCAGAGGGCGCTCGACAAGGCCCTTGCTTACGCCAAGGAGCGCCAGCAGTTCGGCCAACCGATTGCTGATTTTCAGGCGATCCAATTCAAGCTCGCAGATATGGAAACCGAACTTCAGGCCGCGCGGGTCATGTTATATGAAGCCGCGGCCAAACTTGACGCAAAGGCGCCCGATGCGACGCGCTGGTGTGCCATGGCGAAACGCTTTGTGACGGATACTGGATTCAAGATCGCCAATGACGCGCTGCAGATCCATGGCGGGTATGGCTATCTTTCTGAGTATGGCATCGAGCAGATCGTTCGCGACTTGCGCGTTCATCAGATTCTCGAAGGCACGAATGAGATCATGCGCGTGATTATTAGTCGGGAGATGTTGAAGGCTTAGTTCTGAGCGGCAATTCTACGCCGAGTGTTTCTCCTTTGACGACCGCGGCGTAAAGTCGTTAATCTGATAAATAGAGGCTTCACCATAAGACGCCAGCGGAGGAAAATATGGTCATGCAAGTTACCCCTGTTGCGGGTGTCGGTGCCGAGATTACGGGCATTGATATCAAGTCGCTTACGGATCAAGAGTTTGAGGCCGTCCATGAAGCGTTTGCGGATCATGGCGTCATCTTTTTCCGGGATCAGGAGACGTCGGAGAATGATCATATCGCCTTTGCAGAACGTTTCGGCGACATCAATGTCAATCGCTTCTTCGCCGCGCATCCCGACTATCCACAAATCGCCTTAGTGGCCAAGGAGCCGGATCAGAAGGACAATATTGGCGGCGGTTGGCACACCGATCATTCATATGATCACGAACCTGCTCTTGGCTCCGTTCTGGTCGCGCGGCAATTGCCCGAGAGCGGCGGGGATACAATGTTCGCCTCAATGTATTCGGCTTATGAAAACCTCCCCGATGCGCTTAAGGAAAAAGTCGAAGGCCGCAGCGCCATCCATTCAGGCAAGCATATTTTTGGCGAAGGGCCGGATAGCTATTACAACACGTCTGACGCGGGCAGCCATGATGACGGCACGAACCGGATCGGCAATGCGTCTGTCGCTGAAATGCTGAGAGATCCAGAGCATCCGATCGTCATCTCCCATCCGCTGAGCGGCAAGAAAGCGCTTTACGTCAATCCAGCTTTCACGCGCGAGATTGTCGGGGTGAGCAAGCAAGAGAGTGATGAATTACTCTCAGATCTCTATACGCATGTTTTTACAGGCCACGGTTTTCACTACCGGTTTCAATGGCAACCCGGTTCGATCGCGATGTGGGATAATCGCTCAACCTGGCACTGGGCCTTGAACGATTATCAAGGCCAGCGCCGGGTCATGCATCGGATTACGATTGAGGGCTGTGCGCTGAGCGCTTAGATCCAAGCGTCACCGCTCAAAACCGAAACCCCACACCGAGACTCAAGCTGTCGACCTCGACGTCCGACACATCGTATTGCGTGAAATCACCGCGCAGATAGAGCTTGTCAGTGATGTCATAGGATAGTCCGGCACCGAACGCCAAGCCGGTTTGGGTGTCTGTGCTATCAAAGGATACTGTTGTCGTCTCGTCCGTTGCGATATCTAAGACGCGGAAGTCGGTCGAAAAATCAACCTCCAAGCTCGCCACGCCAACCCGTGCAAAGGCATTGAGCTTGGACGTAACTGGAAGCGTGCCTTTGGCGTATACTCCGAGAAGGTGCTTAATCTCCGATTTCGCAAAGATCGTCGTAGAACTTGTTTCGTCCAAATCCCTACTCACTGTTGTGTCGTTCTCAACGCCGACCATTGCTTCGCCTTCAATGCTCCAGTGTTTCGAGAGATTGTAACCGACGCGACCGGTTATGCCAGCATGGGTATACGTCGAGTCTTTGATCGAATCTGGCAAATCGGGACCCAAACGGGCGTACCCAATATCAGCATAGAATTTTTGGTCGCCGCTTTCCTGGGCGGAAACAGCTTGCGCGATAAGAAGGGTCGCGCCGAGGGCGAAAAAGAGGGGACGGTTTTGCATTACAAACTCATTCGATAATTGTAACGCAGCGCCGTTCTCTCTAAAGCGCGTGAAGAGATTTAAAACTTAAATCCTTGAAATCTTTCGACGAAAGAGAATCAAGTTCGCCTGGTCTGGACCCTAAGCCTTAGCGGTTTGGGCAATCTGTCCGCCATCGAGGACGATTGTATGGCCGTCGACCCATGCACCCGCGCGTGACGAGAGAAAGATCGCGGTGCCCGCAACATCTTCCGGCTCACCAGCGCGTTTACGTGGAATTTGTGAGACCGTGTGATTATAGACTGCATCATTTCCAACCGCAGCCTTGGTCATATTGCTCGGGAAAAACCCGGGCGCGATCGCGTTCACGTTGATATTGTCAGCCGCCAGGTCCGTGGCAAGGTGTTTGGTCAAATGGATTACGCCAGACTTACTGGCGGAGTAGGCGTAAGCAGGCATCCCAGGATTATCAAAGCCGTGAATAGAAGCCGTGTTGATGACCCGGGCCGGATCTTCCGCCGTCGCATTGGCGCGCAATAGCGGCAGCGCCTTTTGCGTCATGAAGAAGATCGATTTGATATTGATGCTCATGACTTTGTCCCATCCAGCCTCTGGGAACTCATCGATCGGCACAACCCAATTCGCGCCGGCATTATTGATCAGGATGTCAATATGGTCTTCCTGAGCGGAGACCTGCGCGACCAATGCTTCGATGCCGTCGACGGATGACAGATCCGCTTGCACAGGAATACAGGTGCCGAGTTTAGAGAGCTCTTCCGCCATCGCGATGAGAGGGCCTTCCTTGCGAGCGGAGATGTAGGTTTTCACGCCATTCTCAACGAAGCCACGCGCGATCATTGCGCCAATGCCGCTTGACCCGCCGGTTACAATGGCTGTTTTTCCAGACACGTCGAATAGCGATTTCATATTGATGCTCCTGTATTGTTTTCAGGGCCCACGCTGGAACAGGATTGAAGTCTTGTCCATTCCGACCGGCATAAAATGAAAACAAAATTCTATTGCCTGAAAAACAGGGCTGGCTCGTATCCGTGAATTGCCGTAGGGACGCCGCGAGCTTTCCATCAAAACAGAGACCGACCATGGCGAAGACGACATTCGCTGCGTATGCAGACCGAATAAACCTGACCAGCTGGGCGCAAACACAGCGCGCTGTATTCACGCCAGCACGGGTCAAAACTGAAGTGCTCGCCGGATTGACGGTTGCGCTGGCGCTCGTTCCAGAGGCCGTGGCCTTTGCCTTCGTGGCGGGCGTCGAACCGTTGGTCGGCTTGTATGCTGCTTTTCTGGTCGGCTTGATCACAGCTCTGTTCGGCGGACGCCCTGGCATGATTTCAGGGGCGACCGGCGCCCTGGCAGTCGTCATGGTGGCCTTGGTGGCGCAACATGGCGTCGAGTATTTATTCGCGACCGTGGTCCTGATGGGAATATTGCAGGTCGCTGCCGGGATCTTCAAACTGGGCAAGTTTATCCGCTTGGTGCCACACCCTGTGATGCTGGGTTTCGTCAACGGCCTCGCCATCGTTATCTTTCTTGCCCAATTGGGACAATTCCAGGTACCAGGCACAGCGCATTCGGATGGCCACTCCTTTATCCCGAATGGCGAGTGGTTAGCTGTTCCCGATATGGCCATCATGTTGACCCTGATTGCCGTCACGATGGGCATTATCTGGGGCCTTCCGCGCCTCACCAAAATCGTTCCTGCCCCCCTGGCGGGGATTGGCGTCGTCGCGGCGCTGGTCATCGGCTTTGGGATTAACACGCCCGTCGTCGGGGATCTTGCCAGCATCAAGGGCGGTCTGCCGAGCCTTCACATTCCAGTGGTGCCATTCAATCTGGAGACGCTCGAGATCATCCTTCCTTATGCCATCATCCTTGCCGCGATTGGCTTGATAGAGAGTCTGTTGACCCTCAACCTGGTTGGCGAGATTACAAATCAGCGCGGCGGCGCGTCGCAGGAATGCGTTGCGCAAGGCGCTGCCAATGTCGTCACAGGCTTTTTTGGCGGCATGGGCGGTTGTGCGATGATCGGTCAGTCCATGATCAATGTGAAATCCGGTGGACGCACGCGGCTTTCAGGATTGTCTGCCGCATTATTCCTGCTCGCCTTCATCCTGATCGGGTCGCAATGGATCGAGATGATTCCGCTCGCGGCGCTGGTCGGCGTGATGTTCATGGTGGTCATCGGCACGTTTGCCTGGAACAGTCTGCGCATCATGTCGAAAATTCCGTGGACCGATGCGTTTGTCATCATCCTGGTCACCGCGGTCACCGTTTGGCAGGACCTGGCTGTCGCCGTTGTAGTTGGCGTGATTGTCAGCGCGCTCGCGTATGCCTGGAACAATGCCAAAAGGATCCGCATCCTGCAGCGCGACTCGATCCGGACGCCGGGCGCCACGGTCTACGAGATAGAAGGGCCACTTTTCTTTGGATCAACGGATGGCTTTTCAGAATTGTTCAATCCGGACGAAGACCCGGATGTGGTCATAGTCGATTTCATGCGGTCGCGCGTGGTTGATCAATCAGCGCTGCAAGCGATTGAAGATCTGGCCGCAAAATACGAAGCCAAAGGTAAGACGCTGAAGCTCCGCCATCTATCGCGCGACTGCCACAGCCTGCTGAGCAAAGCTGGTCAATTGCTGATCGATAGCGCCGATGACCCGGATTATGAACTCGCCGTCGACTATAATGTCCGCACGGGTATCTTTGGCGGCGGGCATTAGGCGTCCACTGGACCACGTCGCTTTGGCGCGCTAACGCGGTGGCATGACTGATTCAGTACTGACCAAAGTAGAAGGCGGCGTCGGCTACATTACGTTGAACCGTCCCGATGCGCTGCACGCGCTTAATCTCGATATGTGTGAGACGATACTCGCCGCATTGCGGGTCTGGGCTCAAGACCCGAATGTCGAGCTCGTCTTGATCGAGCATGCCGAAGGATCGCGCGGCTTTTGCGCAGGCGGAGACATTGCCATGCTTCGCGAGAGCGGGATGAGCGATGGCCGCAAGGCGCGGGCTTTCTTCGAAGAAGAGTATCGAATGAACGCCACCATCAAGGCGTTTCCGAAACCATATCTTGCGCTGATGGATGGCGTGACCATGGGAGGCGGGGTCGGCCTGTCCGTGCATGGCTCTTACAGGGTGGCAACGGAGCGCACGCTCTTCGCGATGCCGGAAACGGGGATTGGATTATTCCCGGATGTCGGCGGTGGCTGGTTTCTGCCGCGCTTGCGAGGTGAGCTGGGCACCTGGTTGGCTTTGACGGGCGCGCGCCTGAAAGGGACCGATGTCGTAGCCGCAGGTGTTGCGACCCATTTCCTGCCATCCGAACTCATTCCCAATGTGAAGGCCCAGATCGCTGAAGCAGATTTTTCCGCCGGTGCCGCGGAGATGCTGGGTGAAATTCTGTCGCGCGCGACCCATGCCGTCCCGGCCGGAACCTTTGAAGCCAATATGGACGTGATTGATAAATGCTTTGGAGCCGACACAGCCGAAGGGATTATCGCCGCGCTGCAGGCTGACGGTTCGGAATGGGCGATGAAACAAATAGAGACGATTGCCAGCAAGTCACCCGAGACGGTCAAAGTTGCCCTGCGCCAGGTCAGGGACGGGGCGGCGTGTGAGACATTCGAAGACAATATGCAAATGGAGTATCGGATCGGTTGGCGTAAAGTACAGTCGACTGACTTTATCGAGGGTGTGCGCGCCGTCATTATCGATAAAGACCACGCGCCGAAATGGTCGCCGGATACTCTGGAAGCCGTGAGCGACGCGGACGTGGCACGCTATTTCGAACCCTTGGGTGACGATGAGCTCAGTTTTGAGTAACCTTATGGCATGAGATCCCTGTCATGACGCAACACCTCGATCCAATCGTTCATATTCAAAGCATGATCGATGCTGAACCCGATATCTTACAGGCGCCGCCATATGTCAGAGGGATGGATCTGTCGGGTCTCAAATTTACAGCAGTTGCGCCGGGGCGGTTCGACATGGAATGGACGGTCGGCGAGCATTTAACCCATTATGATGGAATTGTTCAGGGAGGTGTGGTGAATGTCATCGCAGACTCTGGGCAGAGTTTTGCGTTCTGGACGACCGCTAAGGAAGACGAATCTTATTCGACCGCGGAATTCACCACCCGCTTCTTTCGCCCAATGAAAGCCGGCCAAGTGATCAATGTGACGAGCGAGGTCATCAATCGGTCACGCCGGCTAGGGGTGATCGAAAGTAGATTTGTAGACATTGGTTCCGGGAAACTCTGTGCCATTGTCACGGGGACTTGGATGCCAACCAAGAGAGACTTTAATCGCGATGACTCTTAAAACCGAACTCGAGAATTGGTGCCAATCCTACGTCAGCGCCTTTGCGGACTATGATGCAGAACGCATATCGCAGCATTGGACCTTCCCGGCTCTGACCACGCAAGCCGGGCGGTCTTTCGTGTTCAAATCAGATGAGCATTTTGCTAAGAACACGGCACGGCTCTTGGAGTTCTATCGCAGTCAGGCCGTGGCGCGAGTGGAACGAAAAATCGTTGACTGCGGTCTGTTGCATCAAGACGCTGCCTCAATGGTCGTATCGGATGTGATGTTCACGGAGCGCAACGATCCAATCGCAAGCTGGCAAGCCGCTTATGTTCTGCAGCGTGTCGACGGTGCCTGGAAAGCCGTCATGGCGGTCGCTGATGGCGAAATTGATGCCTGGGCGGCGCGTGGGACGCCGCTTGGGGGATAAATCGTACTTCCCCTGAGATTAAACAATCCTTCCGCGGATTCCGCGCTTTTCAACGTGTTTTGGCACGAGAAGTAACACTTTCGCCTGATCTGTTAACCAAACCAAGGCGAAAACAAGATGTGTTTAACGAATTATAAGGTTAGATACTGTAAATCTACTCAAACTACAACAAAAGTTGAGTGGTGATGGTAATGACAATGTCCTATGGCGCGGCTGAGGCCGCTGGCGAGCCCGTGAGCGTCGCTGAATCTTTCGTAAAATCTCTTTCGCTTCTGGAGCAGGCGCATCGCCGTCTCCATGATGTCGTTAAAGACGATCTGGAACGCGGTGGCGAACGTCACCTGACCGGTGTTCAAGCTCTGCTTCTTTATGAAATTGGTGAAGATGAAACGCCAGCTTCTACGCTTCGCTCTCGCGGTGCATTTGCTGGTACAAGCCTGTCTTATAACGTTAAAAAACTACAAGAGGGTGGCTATCTGTTGCAGTCCCGCTCTGAGCGTGACAAGCGTACCGTGCGGCTGAAGCTGACCGAACGCGGCCATAAAGTGCGCCAGCGCGTGGTCGATTTGTTTGATCGTCAGGCAACGGCTCTGGAGCCAACCGCGAGCGTCCGTCAGGACGATCTGAGCCAACTCAACAAGACGGTTTCGCGTCTCGAGCGGTTCTGGACGGATCAAATTCGTTTTCAACTATAGATAAGTATACATATCCTCGAATATTTTGTAATATTTGAGGATGTTGGGGAAGGTGCTTATCCTGGCTTGGGGGGCGTCGTGGCAAATTGCTGCGGCGGCCCCCTGGGCACAAGAAGACGACGGGCTTTATGCCCGCGTCTCGCTCGCGCAAGAGGAGGTTGAATCCCTCTCTGGCTGGCGCGCGGACGCTTATGCCGAATATGGTGTGACGTCTCGACTGACTGCGACCGCAAAAATTGAGCGGGTCGATTATCGCAACGGATCTGATTTCAACACGACGGGATGGCGCTCGACACTCCGGTTCGCCGTATTGGATGAGGGGCCTTTCGTGGCAGCCATAGAAGTTGGCTTGCTTCAGGGCGCCGCCATTGGCGGTCGCAATGGGTGCGATCAGATTGGCGCAGAAGTGCGAGCCGGGCTTGGTTGGTCTGGCGAATGGCAAAAGCGATCAACCTATATGTTCGGGGAACTTGCCGGCCGATTTCACGAAGACTGTCAGCGGGACCGATACGCTTTTGGTTTAGGCCAGCAAACGTCGGAGAATTTTTGGTCCATCACTCAGGTTTGGATAGAGCGGGGCGATACCAATGCCGCCTCTGACAAGTTTCAAACCGAGATCTTGTGGCGTACCGGCCCCGCCGACTTTTCCTTCGGGTATCGCAAAGAAAACGGTGGGGTTTTCGAAGAAGAAAGTATCTTTGTTGCGCTTGCGCGGCAATTCTGAGGGTGTTCTTGCGCGTTTGCCTGTTCTAGAAGCAAGCCATGCCAGACACAGAAACGCCATCTACGTCATCGCTTGATCGAAAGCAGCTTATTCAGGGCCTGGACGCGCTGGAAGAGCGCCTGCTTTGGCTGGCCAGCTGGACGATCCACAACGCCAATCACGTCCGGGCAAGTCGTGACGGACTAAAAGTCGGCGGCCATCAAGCCAGCTGCGCGTCGATGACGACCCTTATGGCGGCTTTGTATTTTCATGTTCTGCGACCGCAGGATCGCGTCGCGGTCAAGCCGCATGCGTCGCCGGTGCTGCACGCGGTCGAATACTTGTTCGATCGGCAATCGCGTGAGCAGATGGAACAGTTCCGCGCCTTTGGCGGCATGCAATCCTATCCGTCCAGAACCAAGGACGATATTCGCGTTGATTTCTCGACAGGCTCTGTTGGTCTCGGCGTCGCGATCACAGCTTTCGCATCATTGGTTCAGGATATGTGGATGGCCAGAGGGGACATTCCGGCTAAGGACGCCGGGCGATTCATTTCACTTCTCGGCGATGCCGAACTTGATGAGGGCAATATCTACGAGGCCTTAATCGAGGCCTATAAGCATGACATTCGCAACACCTGGTGGATCGTCGATTACAATCGCCAGAGCCTCGATGCGACCACATCTGAAAAGATGTTCGATCGGTTCGACGATATGTTCGAAACCGCTGGGTGGGAGGTGCTGACTCTCAAATATGGGGCCCGCCAACGCGCGGCGTTCAAGAAGCCAGGTGGCGCACGGCTGCGAGCATGGATTGATGATTGTCCGAATGATCTCTACGCGGCGCTGACCTATCAAGGCGGTGAGGCCTGGCGTCGGCGTCTATCCAAAGACTTCGCGGGATCGCCTGAGAGTCTCGAGTTAATCGACACTTATGATGACGACACGCTCGGCAACCTGATGACGGAGCTTGGCGGGCATTGTCTGGTGACCTTGCTCGATGCGTTTGAAAAAGCAGCCGCCTCAGAAACCCCGAAACTCATCATTGCTTACACGACCAAAGGCCGGCGCTTACCGTTTCAGGGCCATAAGGATAATCATTCCGGGTTAATGACGCCAACGCAGGTGGGCGCGTTACGAGACAAACTGAATATCCCTGAAGGTGAGGAATGGACGAAACTGGCAGGGCTCTCAGATGCTCGCGCGCACCAGGCGCAAAGCGTCCTGAAAACGGCGCCATGGCAGGTCGCCGCTAAAGAAACCCGTTCGCCGCCATCTGTGTCCGTGCCTGCCTTGGCTGATATGCCAGACCCCGGTCGCGGTAAGACCTCATCGCAAGTCGCGTTCGGTAAGATCCTCAATGACCTGGCGCGCGAAGACACGGATTTCGTCTCTCGGATCGTCACGACATCGCCAGATGTAACGGTGTCGACAAATCTTGGCGGCTTCGTCAATCGCAAAGGCCTGTTCTCTCGATCTGCGAGCGAGGACGTATTTCGCAAACGCAAAATTGCCAGTCCACAAATCTGGGCGCATTCGCCAAAGGGGCAGCATGTCGAGCTTGGCATTGCTGAGAATAACCTGTTCCTGATGCTGGGTGCGCTCGGGCTTTCCAAAGACCTTTTCGATCAACGGATATTCCCCGTAGGGACGGTCTATGATCCGTTCATCGCGCGCGGGCTCGATGCGCTGAATTATGCTTGTTATCAGGATGCACGCTTCATTCTCGCCGCCACACCGTCGGGTTTGACGCTTGGGCCAGAAGGCGGGGCGCATCAGTCAATCTCATCACCATTGATCGGCATGGGCCAGCCGGGTCTTACCTATTGGGAGCCAGCCTTTGCCGATGAAGTCCGGATCATCCTGCGCGAAGCCTTCGCGGCCATAGAGCGAGAGCAGGGTGGGTCGTCCTATCTGCGCTTGTCGACGCGCTCGATCGAGCAAATCGACCGCGAATTGACCGATAGGTTCGCTGAGAATGTCCTAAAGGGTGCGTATTGGCTGCGCGAACCGGCATCAGGCGCAGACTTAGCCATTGCTTACACGGGCGCCGTCGCTCCTGAAGCGCTATCAGCTTATGAGCAGTTGATTGAGGACGTTCCGGAGGCCGGTCTGCTGGCAATTACATCGCCGGATGTCCTGCATACAGACTGGATGGCAGTAACACGATCGCCCTGGACCGGCGAAACTGGCGCAGAAAGCCATATAGAAAGGCTTTTGAGTCCGATGAAACCGGGCGCCGGTCTGGTTACAATTATCGATGGTGCGCCATCAACCTTATCCTGGCTGGGCGCCGTCAAAGGGCAACGCGTTCGTCCCCTTGGTACTGAACGCTTCGGGCAAACAGGCGATTTGCAGGACTTGTATGCTGCTTACCGCCTGGATGCCGATGCCATTCTGGATGCTGCGGCGAGCTTACTCGCCTGAATGTCCGGTTTCGGCCATGATATAAGCGATAACGGCGGTGCGGTCGTCGGGTTTGCGCACGCCAGCAAAGCTCATTTTATTGCCCGGTAAGAAGTTGCGTGGGCTTTCGAGCCATTCCGCGAGAATTTCGGGGGTCCAGACGATGTCTGACTCTTGTACGGCGTTAGAGTATGTAAATCCTTCCACGCCGCCAATTTCGCGCCCGAAGACGCCATAAAGGTTCGGTCCAACCAGGTTTTGGCCGCCTTCATTCAGCGTATGACAAGACTGACACAGCTTAAACGCGCGTCGACCGCGATTGTAATCTGCACTTTTGTACGGTTCCGGCAGAGCCGCAAACGCGTCAGAGGTCTCGGTTTCCGCGGGTGCAGGCGCAGCCACAGGCGTCACCTCTTCTGAAGAAGTATCCGTAGCGGCTTGATTAGTATTGGTATTTTCGGTTGAATCAGAGCCACCGCCGCCGCAGGCTGCCAATAATACGCTCGCTCCCAGGGCGGCAATCGTCGTTTTCAAAAAAGTCATTAAAAATCGGTCCTCTAGTCCGTTTCTTCCCATCCATAATGCCTGTATTTGCTACAGGTGCAACAGGATATCTTGCCTCACGTTTGAGGCCGCAATTGCCTCGCGGTCAAGCTCTAATGCGTCCTGCTAAGGGGGATATTAACCATGATTGTCTAGGCTTCTCATATAACAAAAAATACCGATGGTGATTAAAATGAGATGGGCGATGACTGGGCTTGCCGCGTTGGCGGTGGCTCAAACGGGTATGGCGTATGCCAGCTCGCAAGATTCTGATGTTTGGATCGGATTTTCTGACAATATAAGCGGCTTTTTGCTGGATGAGGATTCTGGTCGGGTCTGGATGACTGGACCCTGTTTGAAATCCCTGGAACCCGCGACGCAATCTGGTTCTGTGTGGACGTCTCACACGGTTGAGCTGGTATCGATTGGACGTGGATTAGCAACGTTAGATCAGCGGTTCGAGCTTGAAATCCGCAATGAAGGTGCAAGCATTACCGTTGTTTCGAATGGGCGCGGCGGGGTTCAGCGTTTTGACGCTAAAATTGATCGCGACTGCCGTTCTGGCGGCATTTGTGCCCAGTTGATTGCGACGCAATCGGTCTGCTCAGACTGATTCAACAGGCCCTGCGGGGCATAAATGCGTTTCATTCGGGATCTCTTCTGCGCGACATTGATCGCTGTGTTCGGCACCCTTGCAGGTGGCGAAGCGCAAACCGTTGCGCCGCCACCGCCAACGGAACTGGTCGAGACAGTCGATCCAAAACCGTTGGAAACGGTGCCAGAACGGGCGTCAGGCGTCGAGTTCGTCGATATGATTATCGAAGGGCAACTGACCTCGGTCCGCAGCCTTTCGGTCGATGATGAGACGCTGCGGTACAATCTGACCGATATTGCTACCCCGTTGCAAAGTCGTGTCGAGCTGCATGACACATTACTTGGCTATCACCGTCGCCAGGATGGCAGCCTGATGTCGATCAATATGACAGATGGCAAAGTGCGCTCCAACAAGACGGTGCTTGGCAAATTGCCGGATTTTGAACCACGCGAAACGGCCGACCCGTGGATAGGGCTGAACGCAGTGACCATTCTGACGGGCACACACGCCTCCGAAGATGAGCAAGGCCGGACCGAGCTCACTCTGGATCGCCAGTTGAAGCCGAAATTCGGTCTCGAACTCTGGGTCAATGGCGTTCCGGTTGATACATTTGGCAACGAACCGCGCACCATTGGCCCGGTGCTTCTGGTACCATTGCAGCCAATTGTTGAAGAGCTCGGTCATGACCTCACCGTCGCAAATGGCATCGTTACGGTGCGTCGTCAGCAAGACCAGGCGACCATCAATCTTGAGCTCGCGACCGGTCTGGTTTCAGTCAACACAACTCCGCGCGGGGTTGCGCAGGATATGCAACTGGCAGAACGAGATGACCTTATCCTGCCATTTGGCGCCGTCGAGAGTCTAACCGGCACACATATCAAACTGGTGCCGATGACCAATCGGGTCGAAGTCACGCTTGATACGCGTCTGACCAGCACAGTCCTGCCAGGTGCCGATCTGGCGGACGAGGCGCGCAACACGCCGCTGACCGTTGAAACCCTGACCTATGAATTGAGCGATCGCGGTCCCTTGCGAAGCGAGACGCGCGGTTATGTTGGAAAATACAATTTCCGGGCACAACTCGACTCAGCAGGTGGGTTTGACAATTTCGCGGCCACGCAACCTGGCTGGGCCTCGCTCGACGTCACGTCTATGGAGGGCTGGCAGGCGACACTTGGCGATTACGGCTCGACGTATCGCGAGCTCTCAGGCGTTGGTGCCAATCGCGTTCGCGGCGCAGCCTGGCGCAAACAGCGACAGAATGGGGATATTCTCGCAATCGCCGCGGGCGTCCCGTTGACCGGGGCAGAAATTGATAGCGATACGGTCGCAGTACCGACATTTGGCGGCTTTGCCGCGGGCGCGCGACTCATTGATGAAGACCAGCTTCAGGATGTCGGTCTCGCAGCCGCGGTATCTGAGGATGGCAATAATGCGTCGGTCGTCGCCAATGGTCAGCGTGCGTTCCATTTCGACAATCATGAGGAAGGACTGCAATCAGCTTTTATCGCGGCTGATCTCGGGGCTTTCTCGGGCGATGCCAGCGGTGCAGATCTCCGCGCGCGCGGATCTGTGAGCTATGCGCTAAATCCAAAAACCGGCCTGTCTGGCTATGCCAGTTATGAGGGCGCGAAATTCGCAGCAGGTGCGGATCGTCCGACGTTTGCGGGCGTGTTCGATCAGCGAAATGGTGCCCGCACCAATTTGTCAGCGGCGGCGAATTGGCGCGCAGATCAACCGATCGGGGCGTTTAATCGTTTGGCGCTTAGCGGGCGAGCAACCGTCCGCCATCAGGGTGGGCCGCGTGAGCAAACGACGACGAGTTTCAGCACCGCGGTAAACACGCAAATCGGTGAATCAGGCCCGACAGTATCTGCCATCGTTCAACAAACGCAGGATTCTGGTGTTGAACAGGACGTATCCAGCACGTCAGTGCGCGTGCGGGCTTTGCAACGATTTGATCGCGGGTCCGTCACAGCGTCTTACAACCATACGACGTCTGACGCGCAGGAGACGGTTCAGCAATTCGTGGCCACGGCTCAGATGAATCCTGTCCGGCGTTCCTTTGAAAAGGGCGCTATGGTGCAGGTCGCGCCAAACGTGAATGTGAACTGGGATGGTGACAATACGCGCGTCAATCTGGGCGCCTCCGCGTTTGCCCATTCCGGGACCATGCTCGGGCCAAAATTCGATCTCCAGGCGCGCTTCTCAGCCTTTTCAGATTTCGCAGCAAGCAGCGAGAACGCTGCTAGCACGCGCTTTCTCGGTGCGCTGGAGGCGCGATATCGCGTCGCCAAGAATGCCGTGCTGACCGCCATATATACCGATGATTTTGGCGGTCGTTCAGATCTGTCCATCGGCTTGCGCGGAACGATGCGGTTCAATCCACCACGGGCCTCTCGGTTGCCAGATGATGGACGCGGGGTTCTTAACGGCCGTGTTTTCCTTGACCGCAATCGTGATGGCATCCGCCAAGAGGATGAACCTGGTATTCCTGGCGTGCGGGTCATGTTGGTCGGCACTCGAATTGGCCTGAACACGGGCAATGACGGCTATTTCACTATCCAGAATGTCCGCCAGGGGCTGTATGCCGTGACCGTAAGTCGGCAGAGTCTGCCACTTGGATACCTTGTGCCGGAGAACGCGCAGCCGCGTGTGACCGTTGGCAGCGGCCGGCGGTCGGATGTCGAGATCCCGCTTATCCTTTCAGGTCAGGTCCGCGGTACAATCTTCATTGATGACAATGCTAATGGCGAAGCCGATCGCGGCGAGAAGCGCCTTGAGGGCCAATGGGTCAGTCTGGTGCCGCAGGATGGCAGTGAGACGCTGACTATTCATTCGGCCTCGTTCGGCCAATACGGGTTCGAAAGCGTCGATCCCGGCACATACACACTCAAAACCACGATTTCCGGACAGCCCGTCGTCCAGGAAATTACTGTTGACGGTAAGTCTCCGTTCGTGATCGCGCCCATCCCGATCCCGCCGGACCTTGCTGACAAAGGTGGAGGGATCGATCTCTCCGCTGGTGTTCTCGGAGAACCGTGACACCGCTGTTTCGCCCCGGCCATCGCGCCGGGGCTTTTTTTTAACACGCGCCCGATATGATGCCAGCAAACCTTGGCTAAACCGCTGTATAGAGCTTGCCACCGCGTGACAGCTTAAATACATGAACGCTGAGACTCCCGATGCCAGGCGCGACAGGATGTTCGCCGCCGCTCGGACACGGAAAAGAAATAAGAGGATGATGTAAGAAAATGAGCCTGTACACCGAATATCTGGACCAGATCGAAGCCCGAAAAAAAGATGGCCTTCACCCGAAACCGATTGAAGACGCACCGCTGGTCGCGGAACTGATCACCCAGATCAAGGATACCGGACACGCGCACCGCGACGACTCGCTCAATTTCTTTATCTACAACACGCTGCCAGGCACCACGAGCGCCGCGGGCGCGAAGGCGGCATTCCTGAAAGACATCATCCTCGGCCAAGAAAGCGTGGCAGAGATTTCGCAGGAATTCGCGTTTGAGCTGCTATCGCACATGAAGGGCGGTCCTTCGATCGAAGTCCTGCTGGATCTCGCCCTCGGCGATGATGCCGGCATCGCCAAGCGTGCTGCCGACGTCCTGAAAAACCAGGTCTTCCTCTACGAAGCCGATACAGATCGCCTGGAAGCCGCGCACAAAGCCGGAAGCGCGATCGCAAGCGATATCCTTCAAAGTTATGCCAAGGCGGAATTCTTCACTGATCTGCCTGAAGTCGAAGAAGAGATCAAAGTCGTCACATATGTGGTCGCGATCGGCGACGTTTCGACCGACTTGCTGTCACCGGGCAAAGATGCCCACTCGCGCTCAGATCGCGAGCTGCACGGCAAATGCCTGTTCGAACATGATCAAGAGAAGCAGAACGCCCTGAAGGCTTTGCAAGCCCAACATCCGGATAAGCGTGTGATGCTGGTTGCTGAAAAAGGTACAATGGGCGTTGGCTCGTCTCGCATGTCAGGCGTCAATAATGTGGCGCTTTGGACAGGCGTTCAGGCCAGCCCTTATGTGCCCTTCATCAACATCGCACCGGTTGTCGGCGGCACCAATGGCATTTCGCCAATCTTCTACACAACCGTTGGCGTCACAGGCGGCATCGGTGTCGATTTGCAGAACTGGGCGCGCAAGCTCAATCACAATGGCGCCCCTGTCATTGATGAGGATGGCGAAGCTGTTCTCGAGCAGCTTTATTCGATCGATACCGGCACGGTTCTGACCATCAACACCAAGACCAAGAAGCTCTACAATGAGGACGGGTCGGAAGAATTGGTCGATATCGCCAATGCGCTAACACCACAAAAAATGGAATTCATGAAGGCAGGCGGTTCCTACGCAGTGGTTTTCGGCAAGAAGCTCCAGACGACAGCGGCAGCGATTCTCGGCACCGAAGCGCCAAGCGTCTTCGCTACGTCGAAAGAAATCTCGCATGACGGTCAAGGCCTCACAGCGGTTGAGAAGATCTTCAACCGCAACGCGGTCGGCGTTGCGCCAGGAAAGACGCTGCATGCTGGCTCTGATGTTCGCGTCAAAGTGAACATTGTTGGCTCGCAGGACACGACCGGCCTGATGACGTCGCAAGAGCTCGAAATGATGGCCGCGACAATCATTTCACCAACCGTTGACGGCTCTTATCAATCGGGCTGCCACACAGCGTCCGTCTGGGATCTGAAAGCACAGCGCAATACGCCAAAGCTTATGAGTTTCATGAACCGGTTTGGCCTGATTACCGGTCGTGATCCGAAGGGTGAATATCACCCTATGACCGACGTGATCCACAAAGTCCTCAATGATATCACCGTGGATGATTGGGACGTGATCATTGGCGGCGACTCGCATACGCGCATGTCCAAGGGCGTCGCGTTTGGCGCGGACTCTGGAACCGTTGCGCTCGCTCTGGCGACCGGCGAAGCGACCATGCCGATCCCGCAATCGGTGAAAGTCACCTTCAAGGGAACGCTGCACGACCATATGGATTTCCGTGATGTCGTACACGCCACGCAAGCCCAAATGCTCGATGCATTTGATGGCGAGAACGTATTCCAGGGCCGGATTATCGAAGTGCATATTGGCACGCTCCTGGCGGACCAAGCCTTCACATTCACCGACTGGACGGCGGAGATGAAGGCCAAGGCGTCAATCTGTATTTCAGAGCCTGAAACGCTGATTCAATCACTCGAAATTGCCAAGCGTCGGATCGGGATCATGATCGAGAAAGGCATGGACAATCAGAAGGGCGTCCTGCAAGGCCTGATCGATAAAGCGGATCAGCGCATTTCGGACATCCGCTCTGGCGCGCGTCCGCCATTGATGCCGGACGCAAATGCTGAGTACGCGGCGGAGTTCGAAGTTGATCTGGATAAGATCAATGAGCCGATGATCGCCGACCCGGATGTCAATAATGATGACGTCTCTCGGCGCTACACGCATGATACGATCCGCCCGATTTCATTCTATGAGGGCACCAAGGACGTTGATCTTGGATTTGTCGGCTCATGCATGGTGCACAAGGGTGACATGAAGATCATCTCGCAAATGCTCAAGAACATTGAGGCCCAGAACGGCACGGTTGAATTCAAAGCACCGCTGGTCGTCGCGCCGCCGACCTACAATATTGTCGATGAGTTGAAAGAAGAAGGCGATTGGGAGGTGCTGGAGAAATATTCTGGCTTTGTGTTCGATGATGACGCACCGAAGAACACAGCGCGGACCGCGTATGAGAATATGATGTATCTTGAGCGCCCAGGCTGTAATCTTTGCATGGGCAATCAGGAAAAAGCTGAGAATGGCGACACGGTCATGGCGACATCGACCCGCTTGTTCCAAGGGCGCGTAGTCGCGGATAGTGACGAGAAGAAAGGCGAGTCTCTGCTCGCTTCGACACCGGTTGTCGTGCTCTCGACCATCCTCGGCCGGACCCCGAGCATTGAGGAATATGTCGCTGCGGTAGATGGCATCAATCTGACCAAATACGCACCGCCGCGTCTTTGAGGCGCCGCCAATTCTATAACATGGAGCCGGGCGAAACCCGGCTCCATTTGCATTTGTGGCGCTGGATTGCCAATCTTGTCCCGATTTTGCCATCTCCACATCGGATAGAGGCGCGGAGAACAATCGGGGATCATCATGAAACAGAGCCTACCCACCATCATCCTCGCGCTTGTGTTTTTAGCGCCATCTCTCATTGGGGTCATTAGCAACCGGCTGGATCCAAGTCTGGAGAGTGGTTTAACCGTGGCCTATCTCGCCGCTGGGGGCGTCGTCCTTGGCGTCGTGGCGACCGCGCTGGTGGCGCTCTTGTCGTTGCAATGGGGCGCGCTCAAGCCGAGCTATCTCATCGTCGGCATTTGCTTTGTGCTGAGTATTGTCATTTTCTTCTTGGCCAATGCCGGCATGCTATCCGTCGTCCAATAAAAAAGCCCGCGCAGGTCGCACGGGCTTTTTGGAACGGTTGAGAAGAAGGTCTACTCGTCGTCTTCCTTGAGCAGCTCGTCTTTCGAGACCGTCTCTTCTTTGACTTTGGCCGTCTCAAGGATGTGGTCGACGACCTTGTCCTCATAAATTGGCGCGCGGAGCTGGGCCATCGCGTTTGGATCTTTTTGGAAGAATTCGATGACCTGGCGCTCCTGACCCGGGAAGTTGCGGGCTTCGCTGATCAGCGCTTGTTGAACTTCTTGCTCTGAAATTTGGATATCGGCCAGACGGCCAATTTCTGCCAGGACCAGGCCAAGGCGCACACGGCGTTCCGCAATCGTGCGATACTCGGCTTTCAAGTCGTCTTCAGACTTGTCCTTGTCTTCATCCGCTGTGCGCCCGGCATCCATCTCAGCCTGGAGCTGTTGCCAGATCTGGTTGAATTCCTGCTCAACCATCTTGGGTGGCAAGTCGAAATCATGCTTGTCGTCGAGTTGATCGAGCAGGTTGCGTTTCGCTTTCGCACGTGACGCACCGCCGAACTCGTTCTTGATTTGCTCAGTGACCAACTCTTTCAGCTTGGCAAGATCCTCCAGCCCGAGGCCTTTGGCGAACTCGTCATCAATTTCTGGCGTCTTCGGTGCGCGAACTTCGTGCACTTTGATTTCGAACACGGCTTCTTTTCCGGCCAGGTTCTCTGCCTGATAGTTTTCAGGGAAAGTGACATTCACTTCTGTCTCATCGCCGGCTTTGACACCAACCAATTGTTCTTCGAAGCCAGGAATGAACGAGTTGGAGCCGAGCACCAGGGTGTGTTCTTCGGCGGCGCCACCTTCAAAGGGCTCGCCATCCAGCTTGCCCAAGAAGTCAATGACGACCGCATCATCATTGCGCGCTTTCGCAGTCTTGGCGCGCTTGTCAAATTGTGGATTAGATTCCGCAATCTGGGATAGTCGGCCATCAATCTCGTCATCATTCACTTCCGCGACAGGCTTGGTGATAGCGAGTTTTTCGATATCCACCGGCTCAAAGTCCGGCATCACGTCGACATTCATTTCATAAGCCAGGTCTTCTTCGCCATCGAGGACCTTTTCCATGTCGCTTTCCATCTTCATTTCCGGTTGGCCAGCCGGGCGGACGTCTGCGTCTTCAATCGCTTTCTGACTGGTTTCCTGGACCAGGGCCTGCACCACTTCGCCCATAATGTCCTTGCCGAACATTTTCTTGACGTGAGAGGACGGAACTTTGCCCGGGCGAAACCCTTTCAGGTTCATTTGTGGTCGGATCTCTTCAATCCGCTCATCAAAGCGTTTCTGCAGGTCAGCTTTTGGCACGCTGACTTTGTACGTGCGGCTCAAACCTTCGATGGTTTCAACGCTTTCCATAATGGTCAGTCCTTATTGCGGGTCGGGTTGGCTATTTGAGAGCTGAAACCCGCGCCCAGTCCGGGCGTTTTGGTGTTCGAAACGGCGGTCTATAGGGCAGGGCAGAGCCCATGTCCACGCTGGCGAGATGACCTTTTGCAGAGAAATCGGTTGAAAGGGGTTGAGGCGTCCGAAATCGCCCGCTAAATGGCGCGCTCTACTCGTGCGGATGTGACGGAATTGGTAGACGTGCCAGATTTAGGTTCTGGTGTCGCAAGGCGTGGAGGTTCGAGTCCTCTCATCCGCACCACCTCGACGCTGAGGTATGGCGCTAAACCGTGAGCAATGACTGGCGTAAGATAGCTTGCATCATATCATGGATAGAGGACGTTGACTTAGACGGTGCCACGGCTCGGATCGGCATTTGGAATAGCGATCCCGGTGTCAGGCCAAAGGTGCGGCGCACGGTGCGATTGAAGCTCGCATCAGAGCTGAAACCCCAACGTTCCGAAACGCGATGGATTTGACCTCGAACATTCGGTTTTGCGGCGAGATCAATCACGGCGCGGTACAATCGGCGGTGATTGATATAGGACCGCACGCCATCTTCCCGTTCAAACATGCGATATAGAGACGCTCTGGAGACTCCGAAATTCCTTAGGATCAGGGCGACATTCAAGTCTGGTGAGGCGAGATGTTGCTCAATGAAGGCCACGATCGCTCTCCGGTTCTTCGGCGCCTTCTCTTCCGAGTGCCTCTTCCTCGTCGCTGTCGATCGCTGCCTTTCGCTCTTGATTGTCTACTCTGAGGTGGTTTCGTCATTTGCTGCTCTCTTTAAATCCATCAACGAGGACGACGCTACTTTTGTACCTTTCCGCCGTCCTGGCCTTACCCCTTTTTTTTGAAGCAGGCAAACGGCCAATACACCACGCCATTCTGAGCCGCCAAGCTCGACCTTTCCGCTTCTGCCCCCCCCCTCTACCCTTTTCCCGGCTTCCGCCCACATCTCCACCCTGACGCCTACGCTTCTTCTTGCGCGTTGCAGCTGCTTGCGATGCTGGGTGTGCACCACTGGTCCCCTCGGCAGCCTGGGCAGAAGGGGCTACGCATCCTGACTCTGGACGGAGGGGGTACTCGCGGCGTGCTCACGATCGCTCTTCTGCGGGAGGTGCTCAAGGGGGTCGACAAGGATGTCCATGAGGTCTGTGGGGTCGCTGAGTTGTACACGACTACCCGTAAATGTATTTACCATTATTGTTCTCTGTGTGAACAATTTCGTTGGAAGGTTCGAGCATAGATTGGGCGGAGGCGTGCGTGAATTTCAAATCTGACGCTAGGATGGGTTTTGAAAACAGCGGCAACAAACACGACAGGGAAAACACAACCCATAACAATGCTTTCGGTGTGAAGTGGC
>JBCCDZ010000014.1:0-22355 GCA_039030525.1 Pseudomonadota bacterium
CACGCCGCCAGTAATGAAAATATAGCGAGTCATGGGAATGCAGTTTGCCTGATTCGCGACCGAGCCCGATAGGGGTAAGTCAGGATTTTACAAGATTATTGCGGGTCTGCCTCAGTGGCGAGCGGATCATCATTTTCCGGTGCTTCACTCGGCGCTGTCTCGGACGGCGTTACGGCGAGCGGATCGTCCAGCAAGGCGCCATCGCCGCTCAACACATCATCGAAATCATTCAGATCGATACCATCCGTCTCCGTGTCCGGGGTCGCGGTGTTTTCGAGCTCGCGGGTCACATCAGTTCGCGTATACGCATTCTCATTCGTCGCGATAATGGTCAGAGTCAGGCTGGATATGAAGAAGATGGCCCCAAAGATGATCGTCGTTCGAACCAGTGCGCCGGTGACGCCCGATCCCGACATCAGACCACCGCCGGCGCCGCCACCGCCGCCACCAATGCCCAGCGCGCCGCCTTCAGAGCGCTGCATCAGCACCACAATCACCAAAACAATGGAGACGAGAATGTGCGCAACGAGGATTACATTGGTCATGTCGGTTTCCTGAATCTCAAGCGGCGGGCCTTACGCTTTTCTGAGCCGTCCGCCAACCCCTAAGGGTCAGTGTCGGGACGAGCTATTATGCCACAGCTGCGGCATAAATGGCCATGAAATCGTCCGCCTTCAAGCTGGCGCCGCCAATCAAGCCGCCATTGACGTTTTCGATGGCGAGAATTTCCGCCGCATTGCCCGGTTTCATGGAGCCACCATACAAGATCGGAACATCAGAGCCACGATCCTGAAACAGCTCAATCAGCAAGTCGCGAATGACGAGGTGAACTTCGGCGATTTCTTCCGCGCTCGGGACCAGACCTGTCCCGATAGCCCATAACGGTTCGTATGCGACCACAAGGGAATCATTTGAGCCCATTGTCGGCAGCGACTTGCGTAAAATGCGCACCACCGTGTCCTTTGTTTCACCGCGCTGGCGCTGTGCAAAGCTCTCTCCGACGCAAATGATGGGCACAATGCCCGCGCGCAAGCAGGCATGCGCCTGTTCCTGCACATAGGCACTGCGTTCCCCATGCTCTGACCGGCGTTCCGAATGCCCTACAATGACATGTGACGCGCCAGCATCTTGCAATTGTTCTGCGGAAAGGTCGCCCGTAAACGCGCCAAATTTCTCAGGGTGACAACTTTGCGCCCCGATCTTTAAACGCGCGTCTGCGCGGTCTTTCATCGGCACGACCAGGGTCGAAGGCGGGCAAATCAAACAATCTGCGGCATCGGGATAATTCCCCAATGCCGAGACCACCTTATCGGTTTCAGAAAGAGAGGATTTCAGGCCATTCATTTTCCAGTTGCCTGCAATCAGTGTGCGTACCATACCAGTCACCATCTTGAACAAGTTTGTGCGCTCGCCTAGCAAGCGGTGCTGAAACTCACAAGCGATCCAGATGGAAAAGGTCTGAACTCATGCTGACCCCGTTGCGTAATATGCTCCGCTCCCCTGCTGCAGGCGGAATATTTGTTATCGTTATTATCGCGATGGCGGCATGGGGCGTAACTGATATTTTCGCCGGCGGATCTGGCGCAAATCTTGTCAGCGCAGGCGATCGCGCTGTCTCGGACCGTTCGCTTGATTCGACTCTCGAACGCGTTTTGCGCACGCAAACCGACGAACGCGGCCGCGCCTTGACCAAAGAGGAAGCCATGCAACGCGGCATTCTCGATCAAATATTTGCGGATAAGGCGCGTGAAACCATGCTCACCGCCTATGCCGACAAGCAAGGCATTGCCGCGACCACAGAGGCAATAGTCGAAACCATTCGAACCGACCCGGCATTTCAGGACACAACTGGCGTATTCGATGCGGTGCGGTATTCGCAATTGCTGGACGCAAACGGGTTTCGCGAAGCCGATTACGAAGCCAATATTGAAGCGAGCATGACCATCGAACGCCTGCAATCCGTGCCAATTACGGGATTGCGCGTGCCGAGCGCGTTAGCGCGTTTGCAAGCGGCCTATTCGGGTGAAACGCGGTCAGCCTCATGGTTCATTCTCGAGCAATCGCAATTACCGCCAATCGCCGAGCCGACCGAAGACGACCTGCTCGCTTTGTATGAAGAGCGAAAAGAAGCCCTGCGCGAACCTGAGCGTAGAGGGATCAGCCTGATTCAATTGAGCCCGGATGATTTCGTCGCCCAAACTGAAGTTACAGAAGCAGACATCACGGCCTATTACGAAGCGTATAAAGCGGAACGGTATACTGGCCCGGACAGCAGAACGTTCACCGAGTTTTATTTCGCCAGCGAAGCCGATGCCCGCGATGCGCTTGGACGCATTGCCGGCGGCGCCGCGCCTGAAGCCATCGAAACGGCGACCGGGACCCAGTTGAAGACAGGCCGCCGTGAAGTCATCGCGAATGATCGGCTCGCGGAACAAGTATTCTCCCCCGTTGCGCAGATTGGCTCAATTCATGGGCCGCAACCCGTGGACGCTGCTTTTGTCGTGGTTCGCCTGGAGGACATTATTGAAGGCGCCGCAACGCCCTTGGAAATCGTTCGCGAAGAGATCGAAACCGAATTGGGGCGCGACCTGGCGATCGGGTTGTTTTATGATGCCCTTCCGCAATTCGATGACTTGCTTGGCACAGGCGCCGACCTGGAAGGCATTGCCGAAGGCCTCGGCACACCGGTTCTGTCCTTCGCACCCGTCGACACAAATGGAGTAACCCAAGCGGGCCGACGGTTCCTGCCTCTCGTGACAGCGCCAGGCCTGTTGCAAATGATCTATGCCCAAGCCGAGGGCCGAAACACGGAGCGCTTTGGAGAAGATGAAGTGACGTGGATCGCGCGGGTCGACAGCATTGTCCCGGAGCGGTTGCCGGAATTTGACGAAGTGCGGGATCGCCTTGTCACAGTTTGGAAACTGCAGCGCGAAAGCGAGCAATTGCAAAATGTCGCCGCAGAAATAGAATCCGCGATCGCAGACGGATCGAGTGACCTGTCGGCAGAAGCCGCGAAATATAGCGCCTCAGTCGACACGTTGCCGCGCCCCGTCACGCGCGAAAACACCGAGTTTCAATTGCCAGGCCCGCTCATGTCCGGCCTGTTTTCAGCCAATGAAACTGGCGAGACCTTCTCCATTCCCGGTATTTCCGGGCAGATCATCGTATTGCAGGTCGACAGCATTGATCGTCCGGAAAGCGAAACTTTGGATTTGCTAGCGCAAGCCAGTGCACTCGATATCCAAGCCGGCATTTCCGACGATCTGTACCAAGCCTATGCGATCAGCATTGCAGAAGATGTCGACTTAAACACCAATGGCGCCGCGCTCGACGCTTACAAAAGAAGCCTTGTGACGGAACAATGAGCCGCGACGTATTACGGGTTCGTCGACGACCCGGAGATCTGGAAACGCCAGTCTCAGCGATGCTGAAGCTGGGTGCCGATAAGGCTGGAAGCTTCTTGTTTGAGTCCATCCATGGCGGCGAACGTTTGGGGCGTTATTCTTTTATCGGGCTGCATCCACAACGCTGGATGCGCATTTTGAACGGTGTCGGCGAACAGTCCGAGACGCTGTCCTTTGAAACCGCAGCGCAAGTCGACGGATCGCCGATTGACGCCCTGAGAGCCTTTGCCGCAGCCGGGCTTGCCGACGCGGACGCAGCGCAAGAGCTACCACCAATGGCGAGCGGTGTGTTCGGGTATATCGGCTATGATTTCATCCAACATGTTGAACCGGTCGCGATCACCAAACCAGACACTCTCAATGTCCCCGAAGCCTTGCTCATGATCCCAGGCGTGGTTCTGATTTTCGATCATCTGTATCAGGAACTCATCCTGGTCGGCCGCCACGCTCCAGGCGATGAACAAGCCGCTGATGCTTTGCTGGATCAGGTCGAGACCGCGCTGGAAAACTTGCCCCCTATCACCCCTCGTGAAGGCGATAGCGATCCCTTGGACTTCACCTCCAACACGACTCAAGAGCAGTATTTCGACATGGTCGATGCCGCTCGCGACTATATCAAGGCGGGCGACATTTTTCAGGTCGTCCCAAGCCAGCGGTTCAGCGCGCCGTTCGATCGTAAATCCATCAGTTTCTACCGCGCCCTGCGCCGTCTCAATCCGTCAGCCTTCATGTTCCACATGAATCTTGGCGATGTCCGACTGGTCGGCTCAAGCCCGGAAATATTGGTTCGTGTGCGGGATGGCCGCGTCGCCATTCGCCCAATTGCCGGCACCCGTCCGCGCTCCGGCGATCCAGTCATTGATGCCGAGCGCAAAGCTGACTTGCTGGCGGACAAGAAAGAGATCGCCGAACACCTGATGCTGCTCGACCTCGGGCGCAACGATGTAGGTCGCGTGGCGGCTTATGGCAGTGTCGAAGTGACCGAGCGTTTCATCGTCGAGCGCTACAGCCATGTCATGCACATCGTCTCTCATGTCGAAGGTGATCTGCGTGACGGCTTGACCGCGGTCGATGCCCTGCTCGCCGGCCTACCAGCCGGAACGGTTTCGGGCGCACCGAAAATCCGCGCCATGCAAATCATTGACGAACTCGAGCAACAATCGCGCGGCATTTATGGCGGTGCAATCGGCTATTTCGGTTGGAATGGCGATCTCGATACCTGTATCGCGCTGCGCACAGCCGTCCTCAAGGACGGTCAATTACATATCCAAGCAGGCGGTGGCGTGGTGTTGGATTCGAACCCTCAATATGAGTTCGATGAAACCGTTCACAAAGCCAATGCGTTGAAAAAAGCTGCGGCCTTGTCTGCCAGATATGAGTTCGATCAATGACCGACGCGAAACGTATTCTCATCGTCGACAATTATGACAGTTTCACCTGGAACCTGGTGCATTATCTCGAAGAGATCGGCGCGCGGACGCAGGTCATTCGCAATGACGAGCTGACGGCGGACCAGGCGCTGGCGCTCAATCCGGATGGCATCGTATTGTCGCCAGGCCCATGCACGCCGAAAGAAGCCGGAATTTGCGTCGAACTCGTCCAACAAGCGCCTGTGGATCTGCCAATCCTTGGTGTTTGCCTCGGACATCAGAGCATTGGCGCAGCTGAAGGCACCAATATCGTCACTGCTCAAGAAATCCGCCATGGCAAGATCAGCCAGATCCGGCATGAAGGTGGACCTCTATTTGAGGGCTTGCCCGAGACGTATGACGTTGTGCGCTACCATTCGCTTTCGATCCAGTCGAAAGACTTGCCGGAAACGCTGGTTGCCGACGCCTTCACAGCTGACGGTGAAATCATGGCGGTGCGTCACACATCACGTCCCGTCTTCGGCGTACAATTTCACCCGGAAAGCATACTGACCGAACACGGCCACGCTCTGCTACGCAATTTTCTGAACGTGTTTTAGTCGCGCTGCCAGGTGCTCAGCGTAACCGGCGCCTTGAGATCAATCAGTTTGCGTTCGATCAATTCCATCCCCGAATTCCGCATGACGTCATCCATTGAAACCAAGCGGTCCGACATCGCAAACAGTCTCAAGCCATCCTTAATGGCAACGCTTTCAGCGCGGCACATATGCAGCGTATTCAGCTCGTTCTGAAGGAAATAAGTTAGCGCCGTGCGCCCGCCATTGATCGCCACTTTTCCGCCGCTAGGGGCGACCATGCGTAGCATATTCTCGAGCGGCATTTGTGACGGGTTCCACCACCAACCACCTTCCTTGTGCTCAAGGGCCGTGGCAGCGCTGGAGAGAATGACGCGCGTGCGATTTTGCGTGTTGGGCATCGCTTCATGAGCATAACGCCCGAGAATGACGACATCGCAGGAGTTTAGCTGTTTCTGAAAGGCTTTGCCGCCGATAAGCGTGCTTAACGCGTCAGGAATTTCGCCCGCGCCTGTGGCCACGCAATCATTGCGGCAGGTCATGACATAACCATGCAGATCCCATGTCGGAATCGGGTTCACGTCTTGGTCCCTCTCACCTTTCAAGCTCTCGGAATTACGCCCAAAACCCTCTAGGCACAAACCATCAGTTCTATATATCCGCTTGGATGGATACATATTCGATCTCCGCATGCCTCAAAACACTTGCGCTTGGACACGCCCTCTCGTCAGACCAATTGGATGACGCCTTCTCGTCTATTCTCGCAGGAAACGTGCCAGCCGAGCAGATTGGCGCCTTTTTAATGGGCCTCGCGGTGCGCGGCGAAACCGGCAAAGAACTGCTGGCAGGGGCCAGAACCATGCGCGCGAATGCCCGTAAAATCGATCTGGACGGCGAAACACTGGATACCTGCGGCACAGGCGGTCTTGGCTGGACCAGCCTGAATACCTCCACCGCCAGTGCGATTGTGATTGCCGCTGGCGGTGGCAAAGTCGCCAAACATGGCAATCGCTCAGTACCGCCAAAAACAGGCAGCGCCGATGTTCTTGAAGCCCTCGGCGTTGAACTGGATTTGACCGAAGATCGATTCCGCAATTGTATCGATCAGGCCGGGGTGGGTTTTCTTTTCGCACGCAGCCATCATAGCGCCATGCGCCACGTCGCACCGGTTCGTGCAAGCCTGGGCATTCGGACAATTTTTAACCTACTCGGTCCGCTCTCCAATCCGGCTTCAGCATCCCATCAAGTGCTCGGCGTCAATGAAGCGCGCTGGCTGAAACCCATGGCCGAAGCCCTGCGCGATCTGGGAGTGACGAGAGCCTGGGTCGTTCATGGCGTGGATTCAGATGGCACCGTGATTGATGAGCTTTCTATTGCGGGCGAAACCAAGATCATCGAGGTCTCAGATGGCACCCTGACGGACCGCGTGATCACGCCGGAAGATGCTGGATTGAGCCGCAATCGCTTGAGCGCCTTGACCGGCGGCGCGCCTGAGGAAAACGCGCTCGCGATCAGTGAATTGCTCGACGGACGCCCAGGTCCGTTTCGCGACGCTGTCATATTGAACGCAGCGGCGGGTCTACACGTGCTTGGCCGCGCTGCTGATCTGAAAGACGGCGCCGCTCAGGCCGGCGATGCGATTGATAGCGGTCGTGCCTTTCAAACGCTTCAGACACTGGTGGCAGCATCCAAAGGCCAGACAGTATGAGCACGGCGCTGGACCGCATCATCGCGTACAAACAAGACGAAGTTGCGACCCTGAAACAGGCGCAAACCGAGCAAGACTTTCTCTCCCGCGCAGGCGATCAATCTCCCCCGCGCGGATTTGCGGCTCGATTGTCGGAAATTGCGGCACTGGATGAGAATGCTCTGATCTGTGAGATGAAACGCAAAAGCCCGAGCGCCGGAGAAATTCTGCCTGATGCTGTTCCCAGCGAAATCGCAGCGCAATATGAGCGCGGCGGCGCAGCATGCCTATCCGTGCTTACGGATGGCCCCAGTTTTGGCGGCAGTCTTGAAGATTTCAGCGCCATTCGCCGCGCCGTTTCGCTGCCAATGCTGCGCAAGGATTTCATGATCGATACGATTCAGGTCGCTGAAGCCCGCGCGCACGGCGCTGACGCGGTTCTGGTCATTCTATCTTGCACGGATGACGCGCTCGCGCTCGATTTGACGCAAGCGGCGCTCGATCTCGGCATGGATGTTCTGATCGAAACGCATGATGCTGCTGAAATAGACCGCGCATTGAAACTGCCGTCGCCCTTGATCGGTATCAATAATCGCGACTTGAAAATCATGCAGACCGACCTCGCGACCAGCGAACACCTATCCCAGTTGCTTCCGGATGATCGCCAGTTTGTCTCAGAAAGTGGCATCAGCGAACCCGAAGACATCATTCGGTTACGCAAAATCGGCGCACACCGATTTCTGATTGGCGAGAGCTTGATGAAGCGACCTGATCGAATGCAGCATGTACAAACACTCCGACAGGCAAAATGAGCCTGCAATTGCGAAAATTCGCCTCGCGAGACATTGAGGATCTGTTTTCCTGGTTTCAATCGGAGCGTGAAGTTTTGCAATGGGCCGGCGCTGCCCTGTCATGGCCATTGAGCAAGCGGGAATTCAAGGCTTTGATCAGACAGCATAAAGGGCCAGACCCCGTCCGCGAAATTTGGGCGGTAATGTCCGATACCGGCATGATCGGGCATTTCCAAATCAGTCTCAATCGCCGCCTTCGAACCGCAGGATTAGGGCGAATTGCCCTGCGTCCGGATGCTCGCGGGAAACGGCTCGCTGCGTCGTTTATCGACCTCATTCTCGCCCGCGCATTCGCACATGATTGGGTGCATCGTACTGATTTACTTGTCTATTCTCATAATGCTGCGGCCATAGCGACGTATCAGGCGGCGGGCTTCGTTCTTGAAGGCACGCGCAGGGAATCAACACCGATCGAAAATGAAATATGGGACACCCACATTATGAGTATTCTTCGCAAAGAGTTTGACAAAAGAACAGAACGGGAATAAACATAAAGAGAACAGATTCGTTATTGCGGAGAATTTTCGTGCTCACAACCAAACAAAAAGAGCTGCTTCTATTCATCCATGAACGCATCAAGGAGGATGGTGTATCCCCCTCTTTTGATGAAATGAAGGAAGCACTCAACCTGGCCTCGAAATCAGGCATTCATCGCCTGATTGTGGCGCTGGAAGAGCGCGGCTTTATTCGCCGCCTTGCCAATCGCGCCCGGGCGCTCGAAGTCCTGAAAATGCCGGACTCAGCCACTCCGGCAGCGCCGCCCCGCGGCAGACAGGCCTTCCGACCCAGCGTTGTTGGCTCGCAAACCCCACAAATGGGACGCAGCACTATCCCGGTTCTTGGCCGGATCGCTGCCGGTGTACCGATTACGGCCATTCAGAATGAGGTCGATCGGGTCACCCCGCCTGAAGAGTATGCTGACAGCGACGCGCATTATGCGCTCGAGGTCAAAGGCGATTCAATGATTGATGCTGGCATTCTCGACGGCGACATTGTTATCCTGAAACGCACAGACAGCGCCAATTCAGGCGATATTGTCGTCGCGCTGATTGATGATGAGGAAGCAACGCTGAAACGCTTGCGCAAGAAGGGCGAGTCTGTCGCTTTGGAAGCCGCAAATCCAGCCTATGAAACACGGATTTTTGGCCCCGACCGCGTTCGCGTCCAAGGCCGTCTCGTGGCCCTTATCCGGAAATACGAATAGGTTGATCGACGCCATTATGGATCAAGGCAGGGTCGCCATGCGCGGCGGCCACACTCAGGCTTGTGTCGCTTCACAAAGCGTTCGCCCTGCCACTCCAGCGTCACACCGTTTTCGAGGATGACATTGGTCCATTCGATATCTGCGTGCGGTCGTACGTCAGGTTTCGAGATGCGTACAAAACGCGTCCCTGATGGCGTAGTCGTATAGCGCAAGGCTAAGTCTCCGAAATGTGTGAGGCATGATGACAGACCTGGATCGCAGACGTGAGAAACAGGCGCATCAATAAACCTCAATGGCGGTAATCCTGGTCCATTCAGAACGGATATGCGCTCGACCGATCCCGTAGAGTCTTCAATGAATACTTCGCCAGACGGTGCCCAGTGAACCCGGTCCTTGGCAGAGAAGACCCAAACCGTACAGGCCAACGCGCTGAAAGCGAGCACGCCAATGGCTTTAAGCGCGCTCTGCAAATCAAGGACGTACAGCGCAATCGCTGCGGCAAACAAGCTGAGGCTCAATGTCGGCATCGCGGGGAGCGTCACCAAACGGGCTTCCCCTAAACCTGTGAACAGGTGTGCGACCCACAACACCCATTCAAGTGATAGTCCAAACATGCGTAAGGCTATCGCGTCCCCCCCAATCGGTGCGAGCAGCAACGCCAATGCGGCCGTCGGGGCGCTGATCAGGGAAATGATGGGCATAGCGATGAGGTTTGCAATGATACCCAATCCAGCAACCCGATCGAAGTGAAACATCGCGAATGGCATGGTGGCAAAACTCGACACCGTCGATGTAACGACAAGCGACTTAAGCCAGAATGATACGCCCTTTCGGTGGTTCAAGCCCCGACGTCTCTGGCGGTTCTGCCAAGCTTCATAAGTTGCGATCAACGCGCCCGTTGCCGCAAAAGACATTTGAAAACCGGGTGTTACAACGCTCCAGGGCGCCAGTATCAAAATAGCGATCATGGCGATTGATAATGAACGCAAACTCAATGCGGTTCGGTCCAAGAGAACCGCTCCGAACAACACAGCCGACATGATAAAGGCCCGCTGCGTCGAAACGCTCGCCCCTGAAATGATCAAATAGGCGGCACACGCGATGAGCGCCACCAGCGCGGCTGGTTTTTTGACCGGCACGCGCAGCGCCACGGGCTCAACCAAAGCGAGCCCTCGCCAGACGAATAGGAAAACCAATCCACCGACAATCCCCATATGCAGACCCGATATCGCCAAGAGGTGCGCCAAGCCTGAGCCACGCAAGGCATTCTGATCTTCATCTGACATAAAGCTGCGATCGCCAGAGGCCAACGCCGCAGCAAACCCACCTGCCCGCTCGCCGGCGGCCTGGTGAACATGCTGCGCCAGGCGTCGGCGCCATTTTGCAACATGCAGCGTGGTTTTGCCGAACTGCGAGTCAGGCGGCCCGAGTGCCCCACCCCGGCATCTGCCCTGAACATAGCCCACCGCGCCCAAGCCGCTGAACCAGGCCTGCCGCGCAAAGTCATAATCGCCAGCGATCACGGGCTGGGGCGGCGGTCTTAACACCGCCCAACAGCGAACGAAACGACCAGGTTCAGTGTTCAACGACAATGTGTGAGTCAGTCGCACAGTGTCTGGCGTATCAGCCGAGTCCAACCCATCGATGGCATGAACGGTCAGCACAAGTCGAACGCCTTTGCGGGCGGGTTGGGCAGCTTTGATCCATCCTTCCAGCAAAACCGGCCCCACGACGGACCGGATTTTAGCATGCTGCGATCGGGCCGTAGCAGCGCTTCCCGAAGCAGCTCCAAACGCGGCGCCGACCGCGATGGCGAGGACAAAGACGGCGAGCGCTGAGCTTTGCCACCGCAGCGACACCCACGCCCCGCCGCATGCCACGAGCGCGATGCCCCAGACCAGGATGGCTGTTGGTTCATATTCGATCGAAAAATACCAAACGGTGCCCACAATCATACCGATCGCGAAGCCGAATGGCGCCTGCAATGTCTCCCCCAAGCGGTCCGCCAGTAGCGGAAATCGCTGCATCTTTCCTCCCCGCCCCTTGCGAAACTTTAGCAGAGCGTGTTGAAGCGGGAAAGAAAATCCCAGAAGCTTGAATCCACGGACGAAATTAAGTCTATGACCGTCGTTACTCGATTTGCGCCTTCCCCCACCGGCATGCTGCATATCGGTGGCGCCAGGACGGCTCTGTTCAATTATTTACTGGCCAAACGCCAAGGCGGGAAATTCCTGCTGCGCGTTGAAGATACGGATAAGAAGCGCTCCACTGAGGAGGCAAGCCAGGCTATTCTGGACGGCATGGCCTGGCTCGGCCTCACTCCCAGTGAACCGCCAACGTTCCAGAGCCAGAATGCTGATCGGCACGTGGACTGCGCCAACCAGATGATTGCCTCCGGCCACGCCTTTCGCTGTTATGCGACCCCGGAAGAGCTGCAATCTCGCCGCGATGAAGGCGAAGCCAAACGGGCTGCCGCCAAACAAGATGGACTCAGCGATACAGAGCGAGAAACGCTACGCGCTGAAGCTGACGCTTTGCTGGCGCCGTATCGCTCACCGTGGCGCGATGGCGGCGATCCACCCGCGCCCGATGCGCCTTTCACCGTCCGCCTGCGCGCCCCCGATCAGGACTCAATGGTCGTGGTCGATCATGTCCAGGGCGAGGTGACGCTGAAAACCTCGGAAATTGATGATCTCATCTTGCTGCGCGCGGACGGGACTCCGACCTATATGCTGGCCGTCGTTGTCGACGATCACGATATGGGCGTCACGCATGTCGTGCGCGGTGATGATCATTTCCGCAATACATTCAGGCAATTGCCGATTTACTGGGCGATGGATTGGGCCGTTCCGGACTTCGCGCATGTGCCGATGATTCACGGCTCGGATGGCGCGAAACTGTCAAAACGCCATGGGGCCCTCTCGACACTGGCCTATCGCGACATGGGGTATTTGCCGGAAGCGATGAATTCATACCTGGTTCGGCTCGGCTGGAGCCATGGCGATCAGGAAATTTTTACCATGGACGAAGCCGCGAGCGTCTTCGACCTGTCCGACATCAACAAGGCGCCCGGGCGCCTGGATCTCGAGAAGCTGGGCGACGTAAACGCCCATTTTATCCGAACCATTGCGGAAGACCGGCTATTGGACCTGTTACGGCCAGAGATCGCAGAGCTGACCGAGGTCACAGAAACCCTGACTGTGCGCCTGCAGCACGCGCTGCCGAGCTTGAAAGAACGGGGGCAAACTCTGCCGCAACTGGCTGAATCCTGCCGGTTTTTATGGGATAGCAATGCCGACAATCTGAACAAGAAAGCCCGGAAGGCATTACGCGAGGACGGCATCAAACGTCTGTTAGATCTCCGTGAAGCACTAGACCAATCAGATTCATGGACTATTGAAGCGTTACAGATTGTGTTGGAGTCGTTTTGTGCGGCGCACACGCTATCTATGGGGCAAGTCGGACCGCCATTGCGGGCCGCGCTCACCGGCGGGCTGCCGGCACCAGATCTGGCACCAGTCATGCACTGGCTCGGCCGCGACGAAGTTCTGGCGCGAATTGGGAAACACTTGCCTGCCTAAAGCAGCGGGCAAACGAAAAGCAGAGGTAAGAGGGCTAAGATGATCAATAAGACGAAACAAACCGGAACAGCCACACTCAACATCAAGGACCGGACGATTGAGCTTCCGATTATGAGCGGAACTCATGGTCCGGACGTCGTAGATGTAAAACGCCTGTATTCCGAAGCAGGCGTTTTTACGTTGGACCCAGGTTTCACGTCGACGGGCTCCTGTGAGAGCCAGATCACCTTCATCGATGGCGAAAAAGGCGTTCTGCTGCATCGCGGATACCCGATTGATCAACTGGCCGAACAATCCGGCTTTCTGGAAGTTGCCTACCTCCTGCTGAATGGCGAGCTGCCGACCCAAGCCGAGTTTCGTGAGTTTAATGGTCTCGTCACCCAGCACACGCTTCTACACAC
This sequence comes from Pseudomonadota bacterium, assembly GCA_039030525.1. Lineage (GTDB taxonomy): Bacteria > Pseudomonadota > Alphaproteobacteria > Caulobacterales > Hyphomonadaceae > Henriciella. Next base: position 13,074 of record JBCCDZ010000014.1, read on the forward strand.
CCAAATGGACCGCTTCTTTGACGGGTTCCGCCGTGACAGCCACCCTATGGCCATGCTGACCGGCACGGTTGGCGCCATGTCGGCTTTCTACCCAGGCGCCATGGACAGCTCCGACCCGGAAGAACGCAATCTCGCTTACATCCGCCTGATCGCGAAAATGCCGACGCTCGCGGCGCGGATTTACAAATATACGCAGGGCCAGAAATTCGTCGATCCGATCAATGAGCTCTCTTACGGTGAGAACTTCTTGCGCATGTGTTTCTCTGTTGAGGCCGAGAAATACAAAACCAGTTCGACTTTGGCGCGGGCGATGGACAAAATCTTCATCCTCCACGCCGACCACGAACAAAACGCGTCGACCTCTACCGTGCGCCTCGCTGGTTCATCCGGCGCACACCCATATGCAGCCATCGCTGCTGGTGTGGCCTCGCTTTGGGGTCCAAGCCATGGCGGCGCCAATGAAGCTTGCCTCAACATGCTGCGTGAGATTGGTACCGTTGATCGTATTCCAGAATATATCGAGAAATCGAAAGACAAATCTGACAGCTTCCGTCTGATGGGCTTTGGTCACCGCGTGTACAAGAATTATGATCCGCGCGCGACCGTGATGCAGAAAACCGCGCATGAAGTGTTGGATGAACTCGGCATTGATACACCGATCCTGCGCGTTGCTCGGGAACTTGAGCGTCTGGCACTGGAGGATGAGTATTTCCGCGAGAAGAAACTCTACCCGAATGTCGATTTCTATTCCGGTGTGATCCTGGATGCGATGGGCTTCCCGACAGAAATGTTCACCGTCCTGTTCGCGCTCGCAAGGACCGTTGGTTGGGTGTCACAGCTGAACGAATTTATCGAAGATCCAAGTCAGCGTATTGGCCGCCCGCGCCAAATCTATACCGGCGCTGCGATGCGCGATTTCGTGCCAATCACTGCGCGCTAATCACGTTCAGAATAGTTTTTGCCGCGATATCTGATGCGGCTTCATCGCGCTCTCTCATTCGGGAGAGCGCTTTGTTTTGCGCCGCAATCTGGGCCTGACGTAATTCAGATCCTGCCAGCATTGATTGCGCCTCTGTGGCCAACGCAGCAGCCTTGAACTTGGTTTGCAAGAATTCAGGCGCGATTTCTTGATCATCAGCCGCAATATTGAGCAGTGTGATATGGTCCGGTTTGAACAGGAAAAAGCGGCCCAAGAACCAAGTGATCCAGCCTGTTTTATACCCGACCAGAAACGGTGTGCCCTGCACTGCAAGTTCCGACGTGACTGTACCCGAACAAGCGAGCGCGTAATCCGCGGCCGCCATAACATCCACCATGTTGTCCGCGTCTTGGGTCAGGCGCGCCCACTTTTCAATCCCAGGAAATGAAGTCTCAAATTGCGCCCGTACGGCTGGGGCAGGCGCCATGAGGACGGTCAATTCCGGGTCTTCAGACTTCATGATCCAGGCTGCCTCCACCAAGACCGGGGCAACGCGTTTGACCTCGCTCGGACGGCTCCCCGGCAGAACCAGGAGAAGCTTGTCGTCACCGCTCAACCCGATTTGAGTCCGCAACGCCGCGCCGTCGCCCAATTCAGTGCGGCTAAGGGCTGGATTGCCCATAATCGTCACTGGAAGATTATGAGGCTCGTAATACGGCGCTTCCATGTGGTGGATGCAAATCAAGTGGTCGACTGCGGCGGCCAGGGTTTTGGCCCGCCCGGCGCGCGTCGCCCAGACTTGCGGCCCGACCAGCTTAATCAGCTTGATGTTGGGATCGCGGTCCCGGACGCGCTGCGCCACGCGGAGCATGAAGCCCCAGGAATCAACCAAAATGACAGCGTCCGGTTTGGCCGCAATAATCGCATCCGCTGCTGCATCGGCTAGCTTTATAACCGTGCCGTAGGCTTTCACGCCCTCAAACAAGCCAAGGATGGAAAGCGGCGCAATGTCTATCGGTGACGTGATGCCGATCTTCGCAAGCTCACGCCCGCCTATGCCCTCTATATGAACATCCGGCGCCTGAACCCGTAAGGCTTCAGCAGTTTCACGCGCGAGCAAATCACCGGACGGCTCGGCCGCGACGAAATACACGCGCGGGGCGCTCATGGCGTCTCATCCTTAGGAAACCCGTAGAGGAACAGCCCAAGTTCGTCGGCCCGCGTCCTAATCTGTTCAGCATTCAGCATCAAGGCGCCATCTGCTTCATATCCGATCCCGGCCAAGCCTGCCGCGGCTGCGAGGTCTATCGTGTTGAGACCGATGGTCGGCAAATCAATCCGGCGCTCCTGCTGCGGCTTGGGTCGCTTGACCAAGACCCCAATGCGGGCCTCTGGCGTGCCGCGGATCTGCGCCGGTAAAGTGGCGCAGCGCTGCAGCATTTGATCTGTGCCTTCCTGCGCTTCAACGGCCAGTATCAGACCATTGGCAACGATCGCCCCCTGCCCGATATCAAGCTGCCCCATCTGGCCAGCAATATCGGCCGCCTTCCTCAAGTCTGCCATTTGTTCATTCGTCGGGTCAGGCCCCGCCATGAGCCCAGCTTGAACCGTCAAAGATTGCGCTGCTTCATCGGCCCCGATGACTTCGAACCCTTCGCCTTCAAACACATCAATCAAGAAGCGCAACAAGGCATCATCACCCTCGCGCGCCGCTGCGATCGCTTTCGGCAGAAGCGTTATCCCCTTCAAATCTGGTTTGAGGGCCTGAAAATCCGGACGTTTGACGATGCCAGCAAAGCAAATTTGTTCGCAGCCAGCCGACCTGAACGCTTTAAACGCCTTGCCCAATTGTGCGATGCCAGCGACTTCCCCGGGATAGGCCTCCAGGGCCGGCTCCTCGAACCCCTTGAGGCGCAGCACATAGACGCCCTGGCCACGCTCTGTCGCGGCCGCAGCGACTTGTACGGGCAAGTCTCCTAGTCCTGCAATGATACCGAGGGGCGCCACAGGCAATTCCTAACGCGGCAAGCATAAAGAGCGACTTTTATTGTCGCGGATGAAATTCACGATCTGCATGACTTCGGGCACCTCAGCAAACGCTGCCGAGGTATCTTCTAATCGTTCAGAGAACGTGCCTTCTTTCGCATATAGCATGCGATAAGCAGAGCGAAGACTGCGAATGGTATCTCTGGAAAATCCACGCCGCTTGAGGCCAACGACATTCAGGCCAGCCAGGTGCGCATGATTCCCAACGACAGACCCAAACGGTATGACGTCTGCAACAAGGATTGCGCCTCCGCCCACGAAGGCGTGGTCTCCAATACGGCAGAATTGATGCACAGCGACCGCACCGCCAAACCAGACTTGCTCGCCGACTGTGACATGCCCGCCAATATGCGTGTTATTGGCGATGACGCATTTATCGCCCAGCACACAATCATGTGCTGCATGCGTATGCGCCATGAACAAGCACCCCTCGCCAACGCGCGTCATGCCACCATGCTCTGGCGAGCCCGTATGTAGCGTGGTGTGCTCGCGCATAATGGTTCGCGCACCCACCTCCAGTCGCGACTCGTCGCTTTCACGATAGCCGAGCACTTGTGGCGGACCACCGAGGACGGAGCCTGGATAGACTTCTACGGCTTCGTTCAACTCTGTGTGCCCGATCACCGTTGCCTTTGGATGCAGCGTGACATTGTCCTTCAATACGGCGTGCGGGCCGACATAGGCCATGGCGCCAATCGTGACATTTTCACCGAGTTGCGCACCGGATTCGACCACCGCCGTTGGATGTATGGTGACACTCATTTGGGTTTCTTCTTGTTTGCGACCTGCTTTTCGAGCCAGGACACTTCTCGAAAATACTGACGCAGTGGTTTGGCTGGAACGCCGCCCCAGGTTTCACCAGCTGGAACGTCCCGCATGATCCCTGCCGATGCCGCGATTTTTGCGCCCGCGCCGATATGCATATGGTCCGCGACGCCAACCTGGCCGCCCATAGCAACCCCATCGCCAATCTTGCTGGTTCCCGAGATCCCGGTGAAACTGGCAATCACAACATTGCGGCCAACAATCACATTATGGGCAATCTGGACAAGATTATCGATCTTGGTGCGCTCTCCAATAATGGTGTCATCGAATGCACCGCGATCAATGCACGTGTTCGACCCAATGGTGACAAAATCCTGAATGATGACCCGGCCCCATTGCGGCGCATCTTCAGCGCCGTCTGGACCAAGCGTGACACCAAAGCCGGCTTCTCCGATGACGGCCCCAGCATGAATAGAGACATCATTTCCGATCAGGGCGCAACGCACGGTCGTATTCGGGCCGATCTCGGTCCGCGCCCCAATCTGTACGCCGGGGCCAATCACAGCGCCTGGACCAATTCGGGCCTTTTCACCGATCGCGACGCCTGTGCCAATCGATGCCGTTGGCGCGACTTGTGCGGTCGGATGAACCGCCGCGTCATCGCCAGGCGCGCACCAGTCTTTTAGCTCGAACAGGGCTTCACTCGCCAATTTGTGCGCAAAGCGTGGTTGAACCACAATGATCGGGACGACGGTCTCTGGCAAGTTCGCGGCGACCGCTTCGTTGACGAAACAGGCGCTTGCATCCGGGCTGGTTTCACCCACTTGTTTAGAGCCGCCCTCGACGAAGCATAGATCACCCTGCCTGCCATTCACCGCAGGAGAAATACCTGTGATTTCAGGGTTATCTGACACAACCGAAGGAATGCCGCAAATGCTCAATAGGGTCCGCAACTTGTGCGGACCCCTTTGAGTGTAAAAGCGCTGATCGATCGCCATCAGCCCCCCATAATGACTATTGTTGTGGTTGTTGCGTCGGCATCTTCTGACGCACCACGTTAATCGTTGGCGTCGCTGCGTTCAACTTTGTAACAACGGATGCTGACACATCTGTCGCGTCATCCACAAATACGACTTGCGATTTATCAAGGATAACATTCGCGCCCGTCTCTGCAATCACTTGCTGCAAGACAGGGATAAGCGCGTTGTTGAACTCGGCCAAAGCAGCGCGCTCTGTCAGTGCAAGGTCGTTCGCGGCGATCTGTCGAAGTTGATTGAATGTCTGGGCTTCGCGCGCCAATTGTTCAACTTCCGCGGTCAAAGCGGCGTCGGCGAGCAGCGTTTCGCGGGTCATGCCTTGGGTGCGCGCATCAAGTGAGCTGCCATCTGCTTGCAGCTTGTCGGCTGTCGGCTTCAGCTCGCCTTGCATCGTGGTCTCAATCGCCGCAACTTTGTTACGCAGATCCTGCCCGGCCTGACTTTCAGCATAGATTTTGACGCGGTCAATCACGACCACTTTTGTACCTTGCGCCATGGCCGCTGGACTAAGCGCTATGGGGGCGGTGAAGAGCAGCGCAAACGCCGCCATGATGGATTTGAGGGGGAACATAAGTGTCTCTCCTATTGAGAACTCTATTAGAAACGAGTTGAAGTACTGAAGCGGAACGTTTCGGTCCGATCGTACTCTTCCTTGCGAAGGATTTGTGAAAAGTCGAACTGAATCGGTCCGAACGGCGAATCCCAACCCACTGAAAGACCGGCAGCCGCCCGAAGGCCGAGCCCGTCCTTGATTTGTCGCACGGCCGGGGTCCCAGCTGGTACGCCATTATATTGGCCACTCTGCGTGAAGAAGACGACAGGGTCGCTGATATCAGCATCATCCAGAATGCCGACCGATCCAGCTTCAATGAACAGCTTCGTACGAATGCCGTATTCTTCAGGCAAATAATTCGGCAACGTAATCTCGCCGGTGCTCTGGTAATAGACTTTGCCACCAAGTGAATTGAGCGCTTTGACGTCCGTCACATTGCCCTCACTATCGGCCAGCGTATCGATCACGCGCGGCCCCAGGCCGGCCACATCAAAGCCGCGGAACGATGATCCGCCGCGGAAGAAGCGGTTATTGATTCGAATGCTGTCATCATCGCCAAGCGGCTCGATGACGCCGCCGGAAAGACGAACGCTGGCGCGTACGCCCGGGAAAATTCCGCGATACGTGGCGCCGGACACCTCAGTACGCAAATATTGTACATCGCCGCCGATGCCCGCCAAATCCTGATTCAGTGAGAAATCAAATCCGCCGGTAGGGGCGATGGGATCATTTCGGCGATCCCAGTTGAAGGAATAGCCGATCAGCGAGGTAATATCAGCACGTTCACTCTGACAGATCGAAGAACGCGCAAGGAAGACAGGTGAACATTGGTCGACCACTGATGTCCCGACCGGAAAAGGTGGCGTCGTGGGATCGATTGGCAGACTTCGTGTAATATCATCGGTTGGGTCATCCGGCGTGTTATTGTCAAAGATCACGTCTTCGAGCGCCAGCAGGCCGGTATCGTCTGTAATGACAATATTACGATCTTCGACGTTGATTTCGTCTGATTGCAATCGATAGCGCAGTTGCAAGCCGGTATTCTCAGATACCGGGAAGCCAAAATTGATACCCGCACCAATGGTCTCCGATTCGAAGTCGGAGACGTCCAAAAAGTCAGACCGTGTAGAGAATAACTCGATACCGGCTGACAGATTGCGATCGAGGAATCGTGGCTCTTGGAACCGGAGATCAATGAATTGCTGTCGGTCTGACGCTGAGACACGACCCACAAAAGTCTGACCTCGCCCGCGCAAGTTGCGTTGCGTCACGCTCAAGTCGAGCAAGAAGGAGTCAACGGAAGAGAAGCCCGCCGCGAAAGACAGCTCGCCCGTCGCCGTTTCAGTGACATCAATATCTACTGCGGTTCGATCGGGTCGCGTGCCAGCCTTCTCGGTAATGACGACGTCTTCAAAATAGCCGAGGGCCCGGACGCGGTTGCGCGATCGATCGAGCAACACCCGGTTAAACGCATCACCTTCAGCAACCCGTAATTCACGTCGAATGACTCGGTCCAGGGTCTGCGTGTTACCATTAATGTTGATCCGCTCGATATAGACGCGCGGCCCTTCATCAATTGCAAAAGTGACATTGACCTTTCGGGTTTCAGGATCGGCCTCCAGGCGGGGCGTAATGTCTACGAATGCGTATCCGGCAATCCCTGCCGCATAAGTCAGCGTGTCAATCGTATCCTCGATCAAGTCACCGCGAAACAATTCTCCGTCCCGGAACGGCACGGCCCGTTTCAAACCTTCGGAGCTTAACTTGTCCAGCGCGGTCTCAACATCGACTTCACCGAACGTATATTGTTCGCCTTCATCAATCGTATAGGTGATGTAGAAATCCTCACGATCGGGCGTCAGATCTGCCACCGCAGAGATCACCCGGAAATCGTAATAGCCCTTATTCTGATAAAACTCCCGCAGCAATTCACGGTCGAATTCAAGCCGGCCAGGGTCATAATTGTCATTTGAACTAAAGAATCGCCACCAGCGCGATTGCTTGGTCACAATTTCACTGCGCAACCGGCGATCGGCGTAAGCTTCATTGCCGATAAAGTTGATCGCGCGGACACCGGTGACGGGGCCTTCTGTCATTACGAAGACCAGATCGACGCGGTTTTGATCAAGTGGCTTGTATTGCGGCTCCACGGTGGCAGAGAAGCGGCCAGCCTGTCGATACAGCTCGAGGATGCGCTGAACATCTGCCTGAACGCGTGCGGCGGTAAAAATCCCGCGTGGCGCAGCCTGAATTTCTTCGCGCAACTTATCGTCATCGAGCGCGCTATTGCCCTCAAATAGGACCCGGTTGATGATCGGATTTTCAACCACGCGAACGACCAGGTCAGGCCCGGCTTTTTCAAACGACGCATCGGCAAAGAGCCCGGTGGCAAACAGCGTCTTAAGTGACAGGTCAATCCGCGCCGGATCAAACGTGTCCCCTGGCGATACCAGCAAATAGGATTGCACGGTCCGGTCTTCGATCCGCTGATTGCCTTCAATCCGGATTTGCCGAATGGTTTCTGCCACTTGAGCGTCAGACTCAAATAGCGGAACCTCTGTCACGGCTAAGGCGCTTGACGCCATAAGAGCTGCAGCGATTACTTTACGCATCAATCCCTTGATCCTCCTTGGCAGGCGCTTTACTCGCCTGCGGGCCCGTTGAAAAGGCCGGTTTCCAGTACGTCACCCCAAGTGATGAAGACGAACATGGTCAATAGCAGACCAAGTCCAGCCATCAATGCCACTTCCTGCACCTTTTCGGGCATGACTTTGCCCGTCATGGCTTCATAAGCATTAAAGACCAGATGTCCCCCATCAAGGACAGGCAGTGGCAACAGATTAAAGAAGCCAATGCCGATTGAAATGAGTGCGCAGAGTTGCAAGGCAGACCATGCCAATGCGCTGATCCGCGTGCCCAGGGGCACTTGCTCAGCCCCCATTGTCTGATTCACGATACGCCGCCCCGCATCGCCAATAGCGACGGGGCCACTCATCAAACCAAGCGGTTCTTTTCCGGTAATGATGCGACCGAGCATGTAGACCGTATGCTCCACCGTGTCTCGGGTTTCGATCACCCCTTTGCCGAGGGCCGAAATAGGTCCGTAGCGACGGAATTCTACTGATTCCATAACCGGCGCCGGACGAATCCCTATTGTGCCTTGCGGAACGATTTGACCAAGTTGGTTTTCCCGCACCACACGCCGCGGCGTGATCATCATTGTCAGCATCTCTGAGCCGCGCTGAACTTCAAATGCCAGAGGGCGATTCGACGACATGCTGGTGATCACAATCATATCGGAAATCTGCCGAACCTGGTTTCCGTCCACAGACTTAATGATATCTCCGGCCTGCATACCCGCTTCAGCCGCAGGAAATTCCTCTGACACGTCAAAGGCATAGACATCATACTGCTCGGTCCCACGCAGGGCGAAGAAACAGGCGAAAAGAACAACAGCCAGCACAAAATTGGCTGCTGGACCTGCCATTGCAACAATCGAACGCGCCCCAACACCCAGCTCCGGATATGGCTTGCCCTGCGGGCCGTCTTCAATTTTGCCGACATCGCCCGGCAGCTGGCTTTCGCCGACAAATTTCACAAACCCACCCAACGGGATCCAATTCACCCGCCAGCGCGTATTGTGTTTGTCCTTGCGCTCGAAAATCGAATGCCCGAAACCAATCGAGAATGACTCAACTGCGGCCCCAAACCAGCGACCAGCCCAATAATGACCGAGTTCGTGAATGATCACGACAACGCCGAGCAGGAATGCCAGACACAGCAAAAAGATCGGGCCTTGGGCCAGAATCTCCGTCACGCTATACGCTCCTGCTTCTGGCACTCGACTTCTTCAAGCAACGCGCCGGTTAATCTCTTCGCCTCAGCCACAATCGCCAGGATCGATTCATAATTATCGCAATCCTGACAAGCCATTGGCCCGTTAAGAAACCGTTCAAGAGCGG
>JBCCDZ010000015.1:0-22129 GCA_039030525.1 Pseudomonadota bacterium
ACGGTCGACTTCCCAACGCCGCCTTTGGCGCTTGCAACGACCAGAATGCGCGAAATGCCATCTATAGGTGCGATTTGCGCGGCTTGTTGCGGCTGTCCTTGCGAGACTGCTGCGCTGGACAGACGCGCGCCGGGACGCGGGCGTTTCGAACTGGCATGTGTTGCGAGCGCGGGTGCGGGTTTGCGGGTTTGCGGCGCTGAGCCATCTGCTTGAGCCGTCAGAACCGAAACAACTTCGCGAACGCCTTCTACCTGCATCGCTTTTGCTTCTGCTTCCAGGCGCAACGCTTCTGATTTTTCCAGATTGCTTGGGTCGGCTTCAATGACCAAAGTCACGCGACCATCCTCGGCGATTCGGACTCCAGATAGCCAATCGGGTGCCCCAAGGGCAGTCCTTATTGTCGCATCTGTCACAGATTTACGGTCTTTCTTGTCCCAAAACATGGGCTATGTCCTTGATGAAGAGGCCTTTAGAACGCAAATAGGCACCATAGGTAAAAAAAGCCAGTCATCTGGTGTGACCAAAAGGAGGGGCAATGCCCTGGAACGATAATAGCGGAAATGGCGACGAGCCACCCAAGGCCAATGGCGGCCCATGGGGCAGTGGCGGTTCTGGCGGCAACGGCAATGGCGACTCCCCATGGGGGCGACCCAGCGGCGGCGGAGGCGGCGGTGGCCAAGGCGGTGGCAATGACATCGAAGAGCAAATGCGCAAAATGCAGGAACGCTTTTCCCGACGGGGTCGGGGCGGCGGCGGTGGTCGACAACGTGGACCAAGCCTTGGCCCAGGTGGTTTCATCGTCCTTGGAGTGGTTGCCGCGGTGGCCTGGTTGGCGACAGGCGTCGTCATCGTAGACGAAGGCGAACGCGCCGCGGTATTTAGGTTTGGCGAATATCAAAAGAACTTTCGTCCTGGCTTGCACGTGCATTTGCCCTCACCGATCGAGACTCACGAAGTTATCCGGTCGGAAGGCCAGCGTGAAACAGCGATTGGAGCAGGCAATTCCGACAGCTTGATGCTGACCGGAGATGAGAGCATTGTTGACCTGCAATTCCGCGTATTCTGGAACTTGTCGCGCTTGGACGTTGGCGAGAGTGAAGCGGTTCGTGAACCGGAAATGTTCATATTGAACATTGAAGGGGGCGCGAAACTTGTTGCTGATGCTGCCGAAAGCGTCATGCGGGAAGTCGTTGGACGCCGCACGCTCGACGAAGTCATTACTTTGCAAAGAAACGAAATCCAGGTCGAAGTTCGACAGCAACTCCAAGAAATGATGGATGGCTACGAATCTGGCGTTAGCATCCAGAATGTCGAAATTCAGGAAGCAGAAGCCCCGCTAGGCGACGTGCGCAAGGCGTTTAATGACGTGGTTGAGGCTGACTTGATCGCTGAAGCAACACGTCAGGAAGCATTTCGCGATTACAATCAGGTTATCAACGTGGCTGATGGTGAAGCGCTGAAAATCATCGAAGAAGCCGAAGCGTACAAAGCTGAAGTTATTGATCTCGCGACGGGTGAAGCCAGCCGTTTCTTGCAGATTCTGGCTGAATATCGCGAGGCGCCGCAAGTGACGCGCGAGCGGATGTATCTTGAAACCATGGAACGGGTTTTGGAGCGATCTGAGAAGTTGATTCTCGACAATGATTCGGGGGCAGTCCCATACCTGCCGCTTGATCGTGTAAACCGTTCAGGACAGGGGCAGTAAAATGAGACCATTTGGTATTCTTGGAATTGTCGGTGCGGTCGTCGTCTTGATCGCTCTCTTCAACTCGTTCTTCATCGTCGATCAGCGTCAGCAAGCCCTTGTTCTGCAAGTGGGGGCGGCTGAAGCCGTTTATAATAATGGTGATAATGAAGATGCGGGGCTCAAATTTAAAATCCCGCTCTATCAGAGCGTCGTCTTCTTCGATAAGCGAAACCTTGGTCTCGACTTGCCAGAATTCGAAGTTTTCGCTGTCAACCAGGAACGGTTGAGCGTGGACGCGTTTATTCGCTGGCGCATTGACGATCCGCTGGAATTCTATCGCCAGTTCGTAACCCAGCAAGAAGGCGCGAGCCAACTTCAGAACTTTGCGCGAACAGCGATTTATAACCGTTTGTCGCAAAAGTGCCCGGAAGAAATTGTTTCAGGGCTAAAGCCACTTCGTCCAATCGAGGCGATCGCTGACCGTGACCCCGATGTCGATATCTGTGAGCTTTCGCTTGCCTCTGATTCGCCCGTGGAAGAAATCGTCGGTGATGGTGATACGGATGTTCCGGTACCGGTGATCGCCGATGAGGGCGCACGAACCATTCTGATGAACAATATCCGCGATGATTTGCGCAATGCGATTCAAAACCGTGGGATTGAGATCATCGATGTCCGCCTGAAACGTGTCGAACTGCCGACTGAGATCACACAAGGTGTGTTCCGTCAGATGATCGAAACGCGAAATCAGGAAGCGACGGATAAGCGCACCCAAGGGGATCGCGACGCGGCTGAGATTCGGGCGCAAGCGGATCGCCTGCGGATCGAAAAGGAAGCGACAGCGCGTCGTGAATCGGAAGAAATCCGAGGCCAGGGCGACGCGGAGCGAAACCGGATCTATGCTGAGGCGTATGAACAGGATGCGGAATTCTTCCGCTTCCAGCGGGCTCTGATCGCGTGTGAAAAAGCCTTCACGCAAGGCACGCGCATTGTTGTCGCTCCGAACAATCTTGGTCTGTGTGACGAGTTTATCGTGCAGGCACGCGCCAACGGAGCAGCGCGACGTTAAGCACACGTCCTGTATCCATTTACCCCCGCCCAGCCTAGGTTGTGGCGGGGGTTTTTGATTCGGGAAGGAGGCCACCGTGCTCACGATCATACTGGCCGGCATCGGGCTCTGGTTTCTGCTGGAGGGGGCGATTTATACCGGCGCCCCGTCCGCGATGAAGCGGTTTGGGGCCTGGTTGTCAGAAATGCCGGAAGCGACCATTCGCCAATCCGGCTTATGGTCCATGGCGATTGGCGGACTTTTGCTTTACGTAATGGTGAGGTTTGGTGGGTGACAAAGACTTGCCCCTTGCCCTGATAACGCCCTAGTTAGACGTAAGGTGCGTGTTACATCTGTAGGAGAAGCTTTTGATACGGTCTTGTTTGTCAGCCTTTGCTTTGATTGTTTCAGGCGCCGGTTTTGCGACAGCGCAGACATCCTTGTCTGATATTCTGGAACAATTGCCGGACCAGCAAACACGCCCTGACAGTTTCACAACGCTGTCCGAGCGGTTGATGCCGGCCGTGGTGAACATCACAACGTCTAAAGTCATCGCGAATGATCTTCCCATGTTCGAAGATGGCGAACCGCTCAGCGAGTTTAATCCGTTTTTCGGACGCGATCCTGAAGGGTTTAGCCAGGAAGGTGCACTCGGGTCCGGATTTGTAATCTCTGCGGATGGCCTGATTGTCACGAATGATCATGTCATCACTGGCGCCGATGAAATCAATGCCATTTTTTCCGACGGACGGACCCTGCGCGCCGAATTGATCGGTACGGATGAAGCAACCGACATCGCCGTCCTAAAAGTCGAACAGGAAGATCCTTTTCCTTTTGTCGACTGGGCCGATAGCGATCAAGCGCAAGTTGGCGATTGGGTTATGGCAATCGGTAACCCGTTTGGGTTTGGCGGATCGGTATCTGTCGGCATTGTGTCCGCGCGCAATCGGGACATCAATTCAGGCAATTACGACAATTACATACAGACCGACGCGGCGATCAATTCAGGTAATTCCGGAGGGCCACTGTTTAATTTGAATGGTCAAGTCCTCGGCGTGAACACCGCGATCATTACCCCGACCGGCGGATCCGTCGGTCTTGGTTTTTCGATCCCGGCAAATCTCGCCAGTCAGATCAGCGAGCAGCTGATAGAGTTTGGTGAAGCACGACGCGGCTGGTTTGGCGTCAATATTCAGAATGCCGATCGCGATCTTGCGCAGGCCTATGGGTTGGAAGCCGGGACAGGTGTGATCCTGACGCGGATCACAGATGATGGCCCGGCCTCAAAAGCGGATTTTGAAATCGGTGATCTCATTTTGACGTTTGATGGCCGTCCGGTCGTGGATGAGCGCGCCTTGAGCCGCATCGTCGCGGATACCGAAATTGGCAAAGCTGTTGATGTCGAATTGGTCCGCGATGGCCGCAAGCGAACGGTGACATTCGAACTCGGCGAGCTGAGCTCGAATGATGATGAGGATGAAGAAGAGGCCATCGAAACGGACAGCACCCTGACGGACAATTTGCTCGGTGTCGACTTTGTCGAGCTGACGGAAACTGACCGCCGACGGTATGCCATCCCGGGCGACATTAATGGCGTCCTGGTGCGATCTGTTTCACCGCGCGGCCCAAGCTTCGGCAAGTTGCGCAAAGGCGATGTGGTGATGGAAATGGCGTTCGAAACCATTGCAACCCCTGAGGAAGCCTTGCTCGCGATGGATGCTGCCGGTGATCGCGAAGGCCAGCCGCTTTTGCTGCGCATATATCGACGCAGCGGGACGCTGTTCCAGGCGATCGACATTGAAGTGCGCGGTTGATCAATCGCGCCAGACGATTTCGCTATCTGTATAGCCCTGGAAATAGAGCGCGGCAGTTAAGTCCGTCACTTCGATCGCGGCATCTGCGGCCTCGGCGACAATCGGCTTGGCGTGGACGGCCAGCCCTAGTCCGGCGGCTTCGATCATCGCAAGGTCATTCGCGCCATCGCCCATCGCAACCGCGTCCAGGCGATTGAGTCCGTTCGCAAAGGCGGCATCGTCCAAAGCATCGAGCTTCGCTTCTCGGCCCAGAATTGGACGGCCGACCTCGCCAGTTAGAGCAGCGCCATCATCGATCAGGGTATTGCCGCGATCGCCCTGAAAGCCAATCGCTTCAGCGACCCGAGATGTGAAGAATGTGAACCCGCCGGAGACGAGCAAGCAATAGGCTTTGTTCTGTCTCATGGTCGCGGTCAGCGTTCGCGCCCCAGGCATGAAAGTGATGCGCTCATCATAACATTTTTGCAAAGCGCCGAGCGACAGGCCATTGAGCTTGCCGACGCGCTCGGTCAGCGCGCCTTCGAAGTCGAGTTCTCCGGCCATGGCGCGCGCCGTAATGGCTGCAATTTCATCCTTGAGACCAGCATATGCTGCGAGTTCGTCGAGGCATTCTTGTTCAATAATGGTGGAATCCATGTCGGATATCAGCAATCGCTTTTTCCGGTTCCGGGCCTGCAAAAGAGCGATATCAGCCTGTCCCGCGAACGCATCGCGCAATTTGGTGCGAGCATCTGGCAATTGGTCTTCCTCAATCGCGACGGCAATCTCAACGGCAGCCCATTTTTCTTCGGTTCCGAGCAAGCGGACGTGACTGGTCTGAACCAGACCCGCCGCAGAGCAGGTAGATTCCAGCGCGGCGCCCAATTTCATGAAGCCGTGACGCACAGGCGCGACCGCGGTTGCGACATGAGAAGAGCGAGGAGAATTGTCCGTCATCGCAGCATTCCTGCCTTTACGCTGAGTGGCGAGCTTCTTACGACTGAAAGCATGAAACCCGCAATCCTTATTCATGGGCCAACCGCGAGTGGCAAGTCAGCGCTTTCTGTCGCGCTGGCCAAACGATTGGATGGAGAGGTCATTAACGCGGATTCGATGCAGGTCTATCGCGATTTGCGGGTGATTTCTGCGCGCCCTGCAGCGGCTGAAATGGATAATGTTGAGCATCATCTGTTCGGGCATGTCGCCGCCAGCGAGCGATACTCAACGGGAAAGTGGCTCGACGATATCAAACCCGTTTTGGCGAAAGTGCAGCG
This sequence comes from Pseudomonadota bacterium, assembly GCA_039030525.1. Lineage (GTDB taxonomy): Bacteria > Pseudomonadota > Alphaproteobacteria > Caulobacterales > Hyphomonadaceae > Henriciella. The sequence goes on from JBCCDZ010000015.1 coordinate 5,803, forward strand.
GCGCGGAAAAGTTCCAATCGTGATTGGGGGCACAGGACTTTACCATCTCGCATTGATTGAGGGTCTGTCGCAAATCCCCCCCGTCCCCGAAGATATTCGCGCGGACGTGAATGAGTTGTACAAGACGGGGGGTGTTCCGGCCTTACGTGAGAAGCTGGAGCAGGTCGATCGCGAAACCGCTGAACGTCTGGGGGAGGGCGATCGGCAACGCCTCTCGCGGGCTCTGGAAGTATGGCTCGCCACCGGTAAGCCGATTACCAGTTTTCAAGGTAAGAAAGGTCGATCGATTCTGGGCGAAGGTGAGTGGATGGGCGTCGCGCTCACCCCGACACGCTCGCGACTATATGCCAGAATTGATCGTCGTTTCGAAGGCATGCTGATGGAAGGGGCGATGGAAGAAGCGCGCGGGCTGGCAGGGCAAAGCCTGCCCGAGGACCTTCCAGCCATGAAGGCCCACGGCATTCCTTGGTTATTGGCTTATTTGCGCGGGGATATGAGCGCCGAGCTTGCTGCCGAGAATGCTAAACGCGATACGCGGCGCTATGCCAAGCGCCAATTCACCTGGATTGGGCGCCAATTTCCATTTTGGCCAAGAATACCAAGTCTCGCAATTGAAGATCGATTACGGGTAATTCATGCCCTTTATAAGGAGGTTGACGGGGGGTAGTTGGTAAGTTATGCCCCAGTTAACTTTTGGGAGGAAACGCTTCATGCGTCCAACAGTCGTACTCGTTATTAGGCACCTGCACTGACCATCCACACACGGTCAGTCGCAGGTGCTTTTAACAGGGTCTCTTACCAGAGACCCTTTTTTTTAACTTCAACCCACCCCCTGCAAACCCTTTAAGGATCAAGAACATGGATACGCAGACCAAGCCTGAGGCCAAGACCGACGCCCACCAGATGACTGGTGCTGAGATCGTTATTACTGCGCTTAAGGAACAGGGGGTGGAAGTGATGTTCGGTTATCCTGGCGGTGCGGTCCTCCCGATTTATGATGCGCTCTTTTCTGAAGCCTCCATTCGCCACGTGCTGGTCCGCCATGAGCAAGGCGCAGGACATGCCGCGGAAGGCTATGCCCGCTCAACCGGAAAAGCCGGGGTCGCGTTGGTGACGTCCGGCCCGGGCGCGACGAATATGGTGACACCAATTACTGACGCGATGATGGACTCGATCCCCATGGTCGTGATTACCGGCCAGGTGCCGACACATCTCATTGGCACAGATGCGTTCCAGGAATGCGATACAGTGGGGATCACGCGATGCTGTGCCAAACACAATTACCTGGTCACAGATGTCGACGATTTGGCGCGAACAATTCATGAGGCGTTCCTGATCGCCACGACCGGACGCCCAGGACCTGTGGTCATCGATGTTCCAAAGGATGTCCAATTTGCGTCCGGCATCTATGTTGGCAAAGAGGGCATTCATAAAGCCACTTACAGACCACAGACTGAGCCGATCCCAGAGGCCATTGACCACGCCGTCTCCCTGATGAAAAAGGCGAAACGCCCGGTTTTCTATACAGGCGGTGGCGTCATAAATTCAGGCCCGGAGGCCAGCGAAGCCTTGCGCCAATTACAGGCTTTGACAGGGTTTCCCGTAACCTCGACTCTGATGGGACTGGGTGCTTTTCCAGCCAGCCATGATGATTGGTTAGGCATGCTTGGCATGCACGGGTCTTATGAGGCCAATCACGCGATGCATGATTGTGATCTCATGATTTGTGTCGGGGCACGTTTTGATGATCGGGTGACCGGTCGTATTGATGCCTTCTCGCCTGGCTCGCAGAAGATTCATATCGATATTGATCCAAGTTCGATCAATAAGGTGATCCGCGCGAACGTACCGATCATTGCCGACAGCGGTAAAGCGCTGAAGGCCATGATCAAAGCTTGGGGCAAGTCTCAGCCAAAGGACCTTTCCGATTGGAAGGCACAGATCAATCACTGGCGTCAGCGCAAGTGTTTTGCTTACGCCGCCAGCGATACCGAAATCAAACCGCAATATGCGGTCGAGCGTCTGTACGAGCTGACCAAGGATCGCGACACTTACATTTCGACCGAAGTCGGCCAGCATCAGATGTGGGCGGCGCAACATTATCATTTCGAAGACCCCAATCGCTGGATGACCAGCGGTGGGCTCGGCACTATGGGATATGGCTTGCCCGCGGCGGTCGGCATTCAGGCCGCACATCCAGAATCTCTGGTGGTGGATATTGCCGGGGAAGCCTCTGTGCAGATGGTTTTGCAAGAAGTCTCGACGGCTGTGCAGCACAATCTCCCGATCAAGATTTTTATCCTGAATAATGAATGGATGGGCATGGTGCGTCAGTGGCAGGAATTGTTGCATGGCGAGCGCTATTCTCACTCTTATTCCGAAAGCCTGCCGGATTTTGTGAAACTGGCTGAAGCTTATGGAGCGATGGGCTTGGTTTGTGACGATCCCAAACAGCTCGATGACAAGATCAAGGAAATGATCAATTATGATGGACCCGTCGTGTTTGATTGCCGAGTGACCAAAGCCGAAAACTGTCTGCCCATGATTCCGTCGGGCGCAGCGCACAATGAGATGATCCTGTCCGAGATTACCGGCGATGAAATAGACGAAGCTGGAAGAAAACTCGTCTGATGACATCTGGTCTCTTTTCCATGACGGTCGCCTCTGGCAGAACCCAAAACCAAGAAAGAGGGTGCGCCATGGGTCTTGAGAATCTGCTGATCTGGCTGCAGAGCAATATCGCTATGCTGGTCGCTATTCTGGCGGCGATTGTGGCGGCCGCGTCGGCGTTTATTGCTCGGCGGGAAACGCAAAGGCAACAAGCTCTGCAGGCGCGGAGCCTTCGCCATGCAGTCGATGCGCAAAGCTTGAACTGGGGCAATGCTTGTATCGACGCCCTCAACCGAGCGGCGATGTTCGCGCGCACCCGCCAACATCAGGCGAATGATGCGGGCTTCTTCCAGCAACGCGTCAACCTGATGATGGCGCTGCAATCACTGTTGCAGCGTGGCCGTATGTTTTTTCAAGCGACCGGTTCCACACAACAGGCGCCAATCCTTGGTGCGCTCAATCTTGCCGCTCTTGAGATCGAAGCCCTGACGCGGCAGGGTGGACCGACCGCGGCCAACAGTGCCGATTTTATCGAGGAGTGCCGTGATCTGTTGATTGCAGAACTCCAGGCGCACACCGACTCAAATCCTCAAGAAACGCTTGGTGAGCGGATCGAAGCGCGGCCTGAGACAGCCCGCGCCGCGGCAACCGCGCACGCCAACGTTTTGAAGGAAAAACTGAAATCAAGACGTCCGGGAATAAATCTTAGTGACCGTAAGGAGACTGTTCAGTGAGCGATAATCCGGCAAGCGCCTATGATATGAGTCATGTCGAAGAAGCAGACGAGCGCCGAACCCTCGCCGTGATTGTCGATAATGAACCCGGCGTGCTGGGGCGCGTGGTCGGACTGTTCTCAGCCCGTGGTTATAATATCGAGAGCCTCACCGTGGCGGAAGTCGATCGCGATCGTCACCGGTCCCGGATCACGATCGTGACGGCGGGCACCGCCCACACGCTAGAACAAATTGAAGCGCAATTATTGCGTCTTGTGCCTGTCGCCAATGTCACTGACATCACAAGATCCAAGCGCGGGGTAGAACGTGAGCTGGCTCTGATCAAAGTCGCGGGCGAAGGAGACAAACGCGTAGAGGCCTTGCGAATTGCAGAAATCTTTCGTGCTCGGGTCATCGACACAACCAATATGAGTTTCATTTTTGAGCTGACGGGCGCGAGTGACAAGATCGATCAGTTCTGCGCTTTGATGGACCCATTAGGATTGGTCGAGGTTAGCCGCACCGGCGTTCTGTCGATCAAGCGCGGGGCTGAAAAGGGATGAATTCCGCATTCGACCGCGATGTCTGGGCGATTATGGGAATGCCCTTGGACAATGTTACGCTGGAGGAGGCTGCCTGCCTCGTTGAGCGCGCGGTGGAAACACGTCAGCGTCTGTCTTTCGTAACCCCTAACGTTAATTGGATGGTTCGCGCGTTGAAAGACGAGCAGGCCATGCGCCAAATCGTAAATGCCGATCTCAGTCTAGCGGATGGAGCGCCAGTGGTATGGCTGGCGCGACAGCTCGGCATGCCGTTGAAAGAGCGCGTCGCCGGATCGGATCTTTTTGACACTCTGCGCAATGGCGATCCGGCCGGATCTCCCCCCATTCGCGTTTATTTTTTCGGTGGCAGGGATGGCGCGGCAAAGGCAGCGCATGAGGCGTTGAGCAAAGACCAGGGACGTCTCGTCTCTGCCGGTTGGCACAATCCTGGTTTCGGCGATGTTGCGAGTATGAGCAGCGATGAGATCCGACAGAAAATAAATGACGCAAACCCAGATTTCCTCATCGTTTCTCTGGGCGCCGCAAAAGGGCAAGCCTGGATTGAGCAAAACCAGGCGCGTCTGGATGCGCCTGTGATCGCGCATCTCGGCGCGGTCGTCGACTTCGTCGCGGGGACCATCCGCCGAGCGCCACGCTGGGCGTCGCGCCTCGGTTTGGAATGGGTTGGCCGCATCTTGGCTGAACCATCTTTGTGGCGCCGATACGGGTCCGACGGACTGAGCCTGGTTGGGTTTATTCGAAAGCGTCTGGGCAAGCTCAAACGCGCCAGCCGGGTCGCCGCCACGCATCAGCCTGTCGAATTTTCGCGTGAAGCGAATGCCGTGAAACTGCGCGGCGATCTCGTGCTCGCAAATCGAGAAGCGCTGAAGCACGAATTCAAAACGATTGCGCAAAATCCGGGCGATTGTGCGCTGGATCTGACAGAGATTGGCGCAATCGATGCGTCGGCGCTGGGGCAAGTTAGAATGCTCGAGCAGTGTCTGATGCGCCGCGGTAACCGCCTGCAGATTTTATCGTCTAACCAGAAACGACCGGTCCTTCAGGCCGCGAACATGACCCTCTAAGGAGTATTGTAGAGATGAATATTTACTATGAACAGGATGCTGATCTGAGCCTCATCCAAGGCAAAAAAGTCGGCGTAATCGGCTATGGTAGCCAGGGCCATGCCCACGCGTTGAACTTGAAGGATAATGGCGTTGAAGTCCGCGTTGGTTTGCAAGCGTCTTCCGGATCCAAGCCAAAAGCGGAAGCCGAAGGGCTGACAGTGATGAGTCCAGGCGAGGTCACGCAATGGGCGGACGTGGTCATGATCCTGGTCCCGGACGAGAAGCAAGCTGTGCTTTGGGCCACCGAGATCGAGCCGCATGTTCGTGACGGGCAACACATCATGTTCGGTCACGGGTTCAACATTCACTACAATCTGATCCGCCCGCCAGCCGGTGTCGATATCTCACTGTCTGCTCCGAAAGGGCCAGGGCACACGCTGCGTGCGCAATATCAGATGGGCTTTGGCTTGCCCGGTCTCGTTGCTATTCATCAGGATGCGACAGGCAGCGCGAAGGACGTCGCTTTGTCTTATTCGAAAGGCATTGGCAATACGCGCGCGGGCGTCATCGAGACAAGCTTTAAAGAAGAAACCGAAACCGACCTGTTTGGCGAACAAGCCGTCCTCTGCGGCGGTATTGTCGAGCTTATCAAAGCTGGTTTTGAGACACTGGTCGAAGCCGGGTACAGCCCGGAAATGGCATATTTCGAGTGCCTTCACGAGACCAAACTGATCGTCGACCTGATTTATGAAGGAGGCATCGCCAACATGAATTACTCGATCTCCAATACCGCAGAATATGGCGAGTATGTCTCGGGTCCGCGTGTGGTCGACAGTGAGAGCAAGAAAGCCATGAAGGCGGTCCTTGAAGACATCCAATCGGGCAAATTTGCGCGCGACTGGGTGCTTGAAAACCAAGCCGGTGCGCCGTCATTCCTGTCAATGCGCGCCCGCACCAATGACCACCTGATTGAAGAGGTCGGGGAGAAACTGCGCAGCATGATGCATTGGGCGAAGAATGATCGCCTGGTCGACAAAGCCCGCAACTAATACATTGATCAACCAGAAAGCCTCGACCCAATCGGTCGAGGTTTTCTTTTTCTGGTTGCGTGATTTGTTTCCTGGACGTTGCTGAAGCGTTGACACCGCTGTCACGTCAGCGCATACGAATGCAGAAGAATTTGTATCAAAAGGGAGCGGTATGGCGGAGTTTATTCCCGTCGGCTCGTTCGACATTGTAATCTTTGGCGGCACGGGCGATCTAGCCCGACGAAAGCTTCTTCCTGCGCTCTACCATCGTTGGGCTGATGGTCAGATACCAGAGGATTCGCGAATCATCGGGGTATCGCGGTCAGATCTGGATGATGGCGCATTTCGAGACTTTGCTTTCGAGGCTTGCGACGAAGCCACGCCTGAGGATCTCGACAAAACCGAGTGGAAGAAGTTCGAAAAACATCTCCACTATGTTGCCATGGATGCAACCCAACCGGATGCAGACTGGGATGCGCTAAAGCAGCTGCTGACGATAGAGGATGCGCGACCGCTGGTTTTCTATTTGGCGGTCACGCCGAAAATTTACGTGCCGATTTGCCAGGCGCTTGGCAAAGCTGGGCTGAATGGTGGCGCTTCACGGGTGGTTCTGGAGAAACCCATCGGAACCGATCTGGACTCAGCCCACGCCATCAATGCGGGTGTCGGGGCGGTCTTCGAAGAAGAGTGCATTTATCGCATCGACCATTATCTCGGGAAAGAGACGGTGCAGAATCTGATGGTGCTCAGATTTGCCAATTCCCTGTTCGAACCCTTGTGGAACCGGACGGCCATCGATCACATCCAAATCACCGTGTCTGAGCATTACGGGGTCGGGGACCGTGCAGGATATTATGATGGCTCCGGCGCGTTACGCGATATGGTGCAAAACCATTTGCTTCAACTCCTTTGCCTCATCGCGATGGAGCCACCAAACTCCATTGATGGCGATGCTATCCGAATTGAGAAGATCAAAGTGCTGGAAGCCTTGCGTCCGATCACGTCTGACAAAGCGGCCAAGAATACCATTCGCGCACAATATACCAGCGGTGCGGTGCGAGGCGAAGCGGTTGCCGGATATCTCGAAGAGCTAGGACAAGACAGCAAGACAGAGACCTTCGTCGCGATCAAGGCGGCGATTGACAATTGGCGCTGGGCCCGCGTTCCATTCTATCTGCGCACCGGAAAGCGTATGAAAGATCGGCATTCAGAAATTGTCGTTCAGTTTCGGGAAACGCCGCACTCCATGTTCGGAGACACCCAGACCCAGTCTAACCGCCTGGTCATCAATGTTCAGCCGGATGAAGGCGTGCGCCTGTATCTGCAAATCAAGGAGCCAGGGCCGGGTGGCTTGCGCATCAAGTCTTTGCCTTTGAACCTGGCTTATGCAGACAATTTCCTCGTCCGCTATCCGGATGCGTATGAGCGTCTGTTGATGGACGTCGTGCGCGGAAACCTGTCTCTGTTTATGCGCCGTGAAGAAGTCGAAGCAGCCTGGAAATGGGTCGATGGATTGCTCGCCGCCTGGGACGAAGCAGATGTTCCGATGGAAACCTATCAGGCCGGACTCGAAGATGGTCCCGTCGAGGCCCGATTGCTGCTGCGGCGCGATCGTCGCGATTGGTGGGAGGCTTAAGACCGATGACCAAAATCCACGCCACGATCGCTGAGGTGACGGCTCGCATTGAAGCGCGCAGCAAGGATAGCCGCGCTGGATATCTGGATCTTATTCGGGGCCGCAAGCCGGAAGGCTTCGCCCGGACCAAACTGACCGAAGGCAATCTCGCGCACGCCTCGGCGGGGTGCGCAGTCCTGGAGAAGACACAGATTCTTGGCTCTGGGTGGCCAAATCTTGGTATCGTCACAAGCTATAATGACATGCTGTCTGCGCACGCGCCGTTTGAGTCCTATCCTGAACTCATCCGTGACGAAGCGCGCAAGAATACCGCCACGGCACAAGTCGCTGGCGGCGTGCCCGCGATGTGTGATGGCGTCACGCAAGGCCAGGAAGGGATGGAGCTTTCGCTTTTCTCCCGCGATGTCATTGCGATGGCGTCTGCCGTCTCGCTGAGCCATGACGCCTATGACGCTGTGCTCAATCTTGGCGTCTGCGACAAGATCATTCCCGGACTCACCATTGCGGCACTCCGCTTCGGCTGGTTGCCGCACATCATGGTGCCGGCCGGACCGATGCCATCAGGGCTGCCAAATCCGGAAAAGCAACGCATTCGTCAGGAATTTGCACTTGGCAATGTTGGCCGCGATGAATTGTTGCGGGCTGAATCTGAAAGCTATCACAGCCAGGGCACGTGCACGTTTTACGGCACCGCAAATTCGAACCAGATGTTGATGGAAGTCATGGGCTTTCATCTGCCTGGTGCAGCATTTCCAAATCCTGGAACACCATTGCGAGAAGCGTTGACTCGCGCGTCTGTCCGCCAGGCCCTGCAAAACTCGATTAAGGGCGACTATCGCCCAGCCGGCGAGATGATCGATGCCAGGAGTTTCGTGAATGCCTTGGTTGGTCTGATGGCGACCGGAGGCTCAACCAATCACGCCTTGCATATTCCCGCCATGGCGGCGGCCGCGGGATACGAAGTCACGTTGGAAGACTTTGCCGAGATTAGCGAAGTCGTGCCCCTCTTATGCCGGATCTATCCAAATGGGCCCGCAGATGTGAATCACTTCCATGCAGCGGGCGGCATGGGCTTTATTACTGGACAATTGCTGAAAGCCGGATTGCTGCACGGAGATGCGCGAGGCGTTGCGGGACCGATCAGCTCATATTCTCAAGAGCCATGGCTGGATGGTGATACGATCAAATGGCGCGAAGCGCCTTCGGAAAGCGGCGACCTGGACATCATTCGACCCGTAGAGGATCCGTTTTCAGCGACGGGTGGTTTGCAGATGCTGGACGGCCCACTCGGTCGCGGCGTGATCAAGATTTCTGCCGTAAAACCAGAGCGCCATGTCACTGAAGCCCCCGCGCGCGTGTTCGAAAGCCAAGAGGCGGTCAAAGCCGCGTTTAACGCTGGAGAGCTTGATCGTGACGTCGTGATCGTCGTCCGCTTCCAAGGACCGGCCGCGAACGGCATGCCAGAGCTCCACGGTCTGTCCGGCGCGATTGGGGCGCTGCATGATAAAGGCCATAAGGTGGCATTGGTCACCGACGGACGCATGTCTGGCGCTTCAGGTAAATTTCCAGCCGCTATTCATGTCGGTCCGGAAGCCAGTCGCGGAGGTCCGCTTGCGCGGGTGCGCGACGGCGATGTGATTCGTCTCGATGCCGTACAGGGTCAGTTGGACGTTAGAGTAGCGCCAAGCGAATTCGAAAGCCGCGAACCTGCGCCTTTCCGCCCGAATATCTCATCCGTTGGATTGGGACGTGAGATGTTTGGCGGGTTTCGTGCTGCAGTTAGTAATTCAGAACAAGGCGGCAGCGTCTTTTCGATGTTGGGGGGAATTTAATGCCAGACAGCGTATTGGTGGGGGATATAGGCGGTACAAATGTCCGCTTCGGACGGGCACGCCTCGGTTTTGCCGGGCATCCGGAAGTTGAAGATATAGCGGTCATGCCTGGCGACAATTTCGGATCCTTTGATGATGCGCTGAACGTCTATCTCGGACAGCTCGGCAATAAGCGCCCAGAGCAGGCTTTGTTCGCATTTGCAGGCCCAGTCCGAGATGGGATTGTACGTTTGACCAATCGCAACTGGACGGTGAACAGTCGGGAGCTGGCGCGTAAGGTTGGTTTGGAGCGGATTCGCCTGGTCAATGACTATGCCGCAATGGCGCGCTCTATCCCCGAACTTGGCGATGAGAGTTTTCATCTTTTACATGATGGCCGCGTGCCGGATCAACGCTCGCCAATTCTGGTCGCTGGGCCGGGAACGGGTCTTGGCATGGCGACGCTTCTGCCGGAAGGCGAGCGCGGTTGGCGGGTGATGACAGGCGAGGGCGGACATGCAGCTTTCGCGCCGCGCTCAGAGCGCGAATGGGAGCTTACCAAGCGCCTGCGCACGTCGCATGGTTATGTGTCCAAGGAACTGGTTCTGTCAGGCTCAGGTTTGAACGCGGTGCATAAGGCCCTTTGTGAGATTGACGATTTGCCATGGGAAGTGACGCCGCCAGCTGAAATTATGAGTCGGGCCCATGCCGGCGATCAATTGTGCCGGGATATTTGCGAAATCCGTGCCGGTGCAACTCTGGACGCACTTGGCGACGCGGCGCTGATCAATGGCACACGCGGTGGCGTCGTGATTACGGGCGGCGTGGCTGAGCGCCTGGTCGACTGGCTGGCGAAACCGGAAGCACTGTCACGATTCTTCCAGCGTGGACCCATGAGTCATTACATGGAGCCTATTCCCATTCGTCTATTGATGGAGGGCGAAGCGGCGCTTATCGGTGCAGCGGCTCTGCATTTTGATGAGGATCTCGAAGTATGATCAAACTCGCCACCTTCCGGGAAGCGCTACACGGTGCCCCGATTGTGCCGGTTTTAACGGTAACACAAGTCGAACACGCCGCGCCCTTGGCGACGGCCTTGATTTCGGGCGGTCTGAAAAGCGCTGAAGTGACATTGCGGACGCCCGTCGCTTTAGAAGTCATTGCAGAGATGAAAAACGCCACGCCTGAATTGGTGGTCGGGGCCGGCACCATTTGTTCGGAAGGTGACGTGGACGCGGCTTTGAAAGCGGGCGCTGATTTTCTCGTCTCGCCTGGCGCAGGACCAGAGCTTCTAAAAGCATTGGCCTATCATGACGGCGTTATATTGCCGGGTGTGTCGACAGCAAGCGAGGCCATGGCCAGATTTGAACAAGGCTATGGCGTCCAGAAATTCTTCCCCGCCGAAGCGGCTGGCGGTGCCAATTTTCTGAAATCACTGGCAGGGCCTTTGCCGCATATCGATTTCATGCCGACAGGCGGCGTGAAACCACACAATGCGCTTGATTATCTGAGCCTTCCAAACGTCATAGCGGCCGGCGGGACGTGGATTGCATCTCCGGCCGAAATGGAGGCTGGCGATTGGGCTGGAATCGAAGCCAAAGTGCGCGAAGCAGCAGAACTCGGCAAGGGTATCTAAAATGAGCAGAATGGCCGCAGGGTTGAGAGGGCGTAGCGCGAAAATCGTGGCAACGCTTGGGCCCGGCAGTTCGGCGCCAGGCACGATCCGCCTCCTTGCGGAGGCAGGCGTCGATGTGTTTCGACTGAATTTCAGCCATGGCGAACAGGCAAAACACAAGCAGACCTATGAGTTCATTCGCCAAACGGAAGCGCTTCTCGGGCGGCCACTCGCTGTCCTCGCCGACATGCAAGGCCCGAAAATTCGTGTCGGTAAGTTCCCGGGCGGTGAGTTGCAGCTGAAAATGCGCGGCGAATATGATCTCATTGTCGGTCAGGAAACGGATGCAGCCGACACTATTCCTGTGCCGCGTGCAGAGATACTTTCGGTTCTGGAAGAGGGCGACACGATCCTGGCGGATGATGGTCTTCTCATTTTTACGGTGATCGCTGCCGGCGACGCACCGCGCGTTCGCTCAGAACTGCCAGGGGTTTTGAAGGATCGCAAAGGATTTACCGTACGGGGCAAGGCTTTACCGGTGCCAGCCCTATCCGAGAAAGATCGCAGTGACCTGGCTTTTGCACTGGAAATGGGCGTCGACATTATCGCGCTCTCCTTCGTGCAAACGGTAGCGGATATTGAGGAAGCCCGAGGACTAATCGGTGACCGGGCAATGATCGTCGCCAAACTCGAAAAACCTGCAGCAATAGATAATCTCGATGGCATTATTGCCGCGACGGACGCAGTCATGATCGCGCGCGGCGATTTGGGCGTGGAATTCCCGCCAGAGGAAGTGCCGCTGATCCAGCGCAAGATCGTTCGGGTTTCTCGCAATGCCGGAAAGCCCGTTATTGTGGCGACGCAAATGCTTGAAAGTATGGTGGAAAATGCTGCGCCGACACGCGCAGAAGCCAGTGATGTGGCAACGGCTGTCTATCAAGGCGTTGATGCGGTCATGCTCTCCGCAGAAACCGCTGTCGGACGTCACCCGGCAACGGCGGTCGCGATCATGAACCGGATCATCCGCGCCGTTGAAAAGGCTGACGATTATCGCCAGGCACTGGTGCAATATGATGGCGGTGGTGACGCCCGCGACGACGTCGATACGACGGCGACGGCGGTTATGGAGATTGCGGAACGCAATGACACGCCTTTGGCGCTGCGAACCGGTGATATTTTTCGTCTCGCGCAATTTTCACGCGTCCGCGGCAAACAGCCTATTCTATATGGCTCCCTGGATCAGAAACGATTGCGTCAGGCGCAGTTGCTCTGGGGCATTCACGCCGCCACAATGGCGCCTGGAGATGATTGGTCACGGCGATTGATGGAAACGGCCTCTATGACCGGACCCGTCACATATGCCATGTGGCGCGGTTCTGATGCGGTCTGGGCCTGGGAAATGGGTGTGGAAAGCACTTAATTAAGTGTGGCTTCACGCTGCTGTGAGGTGATTGCCCCCTTTATTCTCGACCCGCGAATCCCCATAACCAGCGCTGAAACGATTCTCGCCCGCACATGGGCTCATGGAGATGCAAATGGCGGATTCAGCGCAACCCACACGTCATGCGGAGATTTTGATTATTGGCTCAGGTCCAGCGGGTTGGACCGCGGCAGTTTATGCCGCCCGCTCAATGCGCGACACGCTCGTCGTCGCAGGCTCGCAGCCGGGTGGCCAATTGACGATTACGACCGACGTCGAAAACTATCCTGGATTTGCAGAGATTCAGGGCCCCGAATTGATGGAAAAGATGAAAGAGCATGCCCTGAAAATGGGCGCTAAACTGGCAGAAGACCACATCACGTCTGTCGATTTGGATAGCCGTCCGTTTCAGGCCGTGGGCGATAGTGGCACGATTTACACCGCGGATTCTGTTGTCATCTCGACCGGCGCCCAGGCAAAGTGGCTGGGACTGCCAAGCGAAACCAAGTTCCAGGGATTCGGCGTGTCGGCCTGTGCGACATGCGATGGCTTTTTCTATCGCGGCAAGGATGTCGTTGTCGTGGGCGGTGGCAACACGGCGGTCGAGGAAGCTCTATTCCTCACCAATTTCGCCGACAAGGTGATTCTGGTGCATCGCCGTGACGGCTTGCGAGCAGAGAAAATTCTCCAGCATCGCTTGCTCAATCATCCGAAAATCGAGGTTCGCTGGAACACTGTACTGGAAGAAATCCTTGGCGATGAAACACCTCTGGGTGTGACGGCCGCACGGTTGAAAAATGTCGAAACCAATGAGGTTGAGGATGTCCCGGTGCATGGTGTCTTCATCGCGATTGGCCATGCGCCATCCACCGAGCTGTTCGTCGGCAAATTAGACATGCATGACAATGGCTATCTCATCACGGCACCGGATTCGACCGCGACCAATATTCCCGGCGTGTTCGCAGCGGGAGACGTTACGGATGAAACCTATCGCCAAGCCGTCACTGCGGCTGGCATGGGTTGTATGGCAGCGTTGGAAGCTGAGAAGTTCCTGGAAGACAGCAAAGCGCTCGAGGCGGTCGCCGCCGAATAAGCCTATAGCATTCGCGCAGCGAGTTCTTCTGCCGTTGCGCGCTTTTCCGATCTTAGGGCAGACTGCAAGGTTTGGGCGCGCGCTTGCATGACTTGCTCCAAGCGTGTTTCAGCGCCGCAACCAAGCGCTTGTGCGAGCGCAACGTCTATCTCGTCGCGATATTTCTTGGCATTCAAGGCCGTCAATGCCCGAGCATACTGCCAATGTATGGACGCATCGTCGGGTGACAGCGCAATAGCTGCCTGATAATGCCGCCGCGCCTTTTTGATCGAAGCACCCATGATCGAGGCGCCGATGGCGCCGCCTCGGCGCCGCACTTCAATATGCCAAACAGATAGAAATCCGTGCGCATATGTATTGGTCGGGTCGTCGTCTAAAACCGAATCCGCCAAGCGCTTGGCATCCTCGCCATAGCCTGTACGTCGGGCCTCCCGGATTGTCATCGGGCGCGCCTTCAAGGATAAGGCAATCGCCAATTGCAACCGCGCTTCAACATGATTGGGCGCGTCGAGCAGGGCCTCGCGCGCCAGGGTTTCGGCTTCCTCGACAAGCATGGATGGCACGCTGAAATCATCTGCACTAATGGCTTCAGCTAGCATACTGCGGGCGGCGAAAGCGAGATTGTCTGGTGCGTGCGAGATTTCGGTGACGCTTGCGGCATCAGCATATCGCCCTTCGGAAAAAGCAATTAGATGCGCTTCTTCTTCCGCTGTCGCAGAAAAAGAAGTCAGGAAGAGCAAGGCCAAGATCCAACGCATATTTTGTGATATACCGCATTCCAAAGGCGCACCCAATCACAAACTCGCCAACGAGGCGAAATTTTCGTGATCCGAACTTAGTATGCGTTTTCTAGACAAGCCTCATATATCGACGGCCAATGAGGAAAGGCACAGGGCCATTCCAATCCCAAAAACGGAGCCAGTCATGGCGAAGAAAGACAAAAAAGCGAAGAGCGCAAAGAAAGCCGCAAACAAAGCGAAAGCTCAATTTATGGGTGCCGCCATCGAAGCCAAAGGTTTTGACGTTGCGCACAAGATTTGGCTCGCAGGCGTTGGCGCTTACGGGAAGGCTTACGATGCCGCGACCGAAGGCGTTGGGAAAGTCAGCGGACAGGGCGAAGTTCTGTTTGAAGACCTTGTTGCGCGTGGTGAAGAAATCGAAAGCGACGTGCGTGCACGTCTCACGTCTAACACCGCAATTTCGAAAATGACCGAGCAAATGAATCGCGTCGCTGAAGAAGCCTCTAAAGTGCGCGGCCGCGTTGCTGACGCGACCAGCGAAGCCACGGATGTTGTGACCAAGTTTCAGTCTGAGCAACGTGAGCGTCTGGAAGCGCGTATGGAACGTATGCGTGAAGCCCTCGGCCTGAAGCAGTTTTCTTTGAAAACAAAGAAAGCTGAGAAGCTGCACAGCAAGCTCGATGATTTGGAAGAGCAGGTTGCCGATCTGCGTGCGAATGCTGATGGCGCTGACGCGAAAGTCAAAGCGCGCGTTGAGCGTTTGAGCGAAGAGATTGCCTCAGTTGGCAGCAAAACCAAGAAATCGAAAAAAGCCAAAAAAGCAAAAGCGGCGCCAAAGAAAAAAGCGGCTGCGACAGCTAAAGCTGCTCCAAAGACTGACGAAAATGGTCGTCTGAGCAAGCCACTTGGCCTCGCTGATGATCTGAAACTGATCAAGGGTGTGGGCGCGGTGCTCGAGCGTCGTCTAAACGACGCTGGCATTTTCCACTTCTGGCAAATTGCGGATCTGCGCAAAGCCCAGATGGATGCGCTGGAAGCCGTTCTGCGTTTTCCGGGTCGAATGACACGTGACAATTGGAAAGCCCAAGCGCGTGCTTTGGCCAAGCGCGTCACTGGTTAATCGCTGACAGATGACGCATACGCTGAGCGCTGGATTTGCAAAACCGTCATAATTCGGTATAGTAGAGACTCAGTAGAGTATGTGTAGAGTGTGAAGGGGAGGTCTGTTTGACCTCCCTTTTTCTATGTGACGTCCAGAATATCTGCACAATGCACGGCCTTGAAAGGTCAGGCAGAATCCGTGGGTACGCTCTTGATTTCAACCGTCACATGATCGACGCCGAATTCTGCCTTCAGGCGTTGTTTAACGGCCCGTCTGAGGGATTCGATACAGGCTCCCGGCTTCGCTTCGATGTCGAGTGTGACCAGCGTTTTCGTCTCGTTCAGGGCCCAGGCATGAATATGATGCACCCGCTGAGCGTCGGGTAACTGAGCTTCCAGGTCGGCTTTGATTGCGGCGAGGGATAGGCCCGCAGGAACTCCTTCGATCAAGATATGCGCTGTCTGACGCACCACGCCAATTCCACCGATCAGAATGATTCCAGCGACGAGAAGCGACAGAATCGGATCTATCGGCATCCAGCCGGTATAGATGATGACCAAAGCTGCTGCGATCGCTGCAATCGATCCCAATAAATCGCCCGCCACATGCCATAAGGCTGCGCGCATATTCAAATCGTCCTGATCGCCGCCATGCAGAATTCGAAATGCGACAATGTTTACGACCAAGCCGAGACATGCGACCCAGAGCACTAGATTGCCCATAACGGGTTGGGGATCGAACAAACGCGTAATCGCTTCGGCACAAATCCATATGGCCAGCGCGATAAGCGTCAGACCATTCACGAAGGCTGCCAGAACCTTGAATCGGGCCCAGCCGAATGAGCGGGTTTCGTCGGCGGGGCGCTCGGCGAGTTTGAAGCCAATCCAGGCGAGCGCAAGCGAACCGGCATCTGTCAGCATGTGGGCCGCGTCCGCGAGCAAAGCGAGTGA
>JBCCDZ010000016.1:0-22043 GCA_039030525.1 Pseudomonadota bacterium
ACCGCTGGCCAACCAGGTTGATATCGACCAAGACATCTGAGCCAACAGCGTCGCGCGCGGGACGCACGCCCTTCAAAGCAGCTGGAATGACGCGGGTATCATTGAAGACCAGGTGATCCCCAGCGCTTAGAAATCGAGGAAGGTCGCGCATAGACGCATCTACCAGTCGGCCATCCCCATGCACCACAAGCATGCGCGCGGCGTCCTGCGGTTCAACAGGACGCAGCGCGATGTGACTTTCAGGTAGATCGAAGTCGAAGGCCGATAGGTCGGTCAGAGCCGTCCCCTATTCCACCACAGCCGGCACAGCGGGAATGTCACACAGTTTCACCCGCCGAGAGTCGGCATTAGCGAGAATGGTTTGCCATTCTTCTGTGTCGGTGCGCTGGACAAAGGCTTGTGGGCGTTCGGCTTCTGGCAAGTCTGCGGCCAAACGGGCCGAGATCACGACATCCGGATTGGCGATTGGAAAGCCGTCCTGACCCGGTCCCAGCTTGATAGATTGGATCACGTCAAGTCCCGTGAGCGCGCGTCCTTTGGCGGTATATTTATAGTCGAGATGCTGCCCTTCATCGCTGATCAGGAAGAATTGCGCATTGCCGGAGTTCACATCATCAGTACGCGCAGTGGAAAGCACGCCAGGACAGTGTGGAATCCAGCTCTCGACCAACCCGTCTTTCGACATTTCGGCAAGGAAGCCAGGTTGGGTGGCGATCGGAAATCCGTGATAGAATCCCGCGTCAGCGCCATCGGCCGGACCGATTGTGTCTAAGGGCACGACAGTTGGATCGCGCCGGAAGATGAATTCAGCTTCAATCGTGTCCAACATGCTTTCTGCGCCATGGGTTTTTTCGATATCACCCCCTTGGGCCATGAAGCCTTTGATGACCCGGTGAAACTCTGTTTCATCATAGAGTCCGGCACGGACATAAGCACGGAACTGTTCGGCATGGGCGGGCGCAACGACAGGCAATAGTTCAATTACGATCTGGCCCTTGCTGGTTTCCATGATGACCAGGTTTTCCGGATCGACCGGGCGCCAGTTTTCCGGCGCGGCCTCAACATCGGCCATCGTATGGACGACTGGTTCCGTTTCTACTGTCTGCGCCCCCGCACAAGCCACAAATCCCATTACAGCTAAGCCACTTAGCAGGGTTCTCAGAGTCATTTTCTATACTTCTCCAGCAATCGCTCTTTGACGCCAGGCGTCACGAAAGGTGTGATATCACCACCGAAACGTGCAATTTCTTTGACCAAACGCGACGCCACGGCTTGATGTCTTACATCGGCCATCAGGAACAGAGTTTCAATCTCGCGATTCAGTTGCTCATTCATCGCCGTCATTTGAAACTCATATTCAAAGTCAGATACAGCCCGCAAACCCCGGACAATGACGTTCACTTCCTGCTCCATCGCAAAGTGCATGAGCAAAGTATCGAAGGGCTTGACCTCGATCTTGGCGAGTCCAGGGCCTTCGAGAGCGCCGCATTCTTCCTGCATCATCTGAATGCGTTCTTCGAGCAGAAATAGAGGACGCTTGGCTTCGCTGACCGCCACCCCGATGATCAATCGATCAACCAGTTTCATGCCCCGGCCGATAATATCCAGATGCCCCATTGTCACCGGATCAAAAGTTCCGGGGTACAGCCCTACGCGCTCCATCATCTTCCTCCGTTCGCCTGGCTCGCCAATCGAAGTGTTTCCAGGCGTTTCTAGGACTCTTCTGTATCGTCTTCGCCATTGTCTGCAAGACGTGCCACAGAGACAACGCGCTCGTCTTCCTTGGTGCGCAAGACCCAGACACCTGATGTCGCGCGCCCGGCAATCCGGATTTGGTCGACCGGCGTGCGGATCAGCTGCCCCGCATCGGTCACCAGCATGACTTCATCATCATCATCAATCGTGAAGGATGAAGCGATCTGTTTGACGTGGCCGGTCTTCTTATTACTGCCCCAGATATTGTGTGCGACGAGACCTTTGCCGCCACGTCCGGTGACGCGATAATCATAGGCTGAAGATCGTTTGCCCATGCCATCATCGGAAATGGTCAGAATATACTGCTCAGCCGCGCCGAGTGCGGCAATCCGCTCGGCCGACAGGGCGGCTTCTTCATCGCCATCATCGCTGTCATCATCTGCGATGGCGTCGGACAGCTCCTCTTCTTCGCCCAAAGCAGCGCGACGCATCGCGGTTGCATGTTTGAGATAGGCGCGGGATTCAGCACTGGTAACGTCGATATGACGCAAGACGCCCATAGCGATCACGCGATCCCCCTCTGCCAGACGGATACCGCGCACACCGGTCGAATTTCGACCGGCAAACACGCGCACATCTGTCACTTTAAAGCGAATACACTGGCCGAGTGCCGTGGTCAGCATGACATCTTGATCTTCAGAACACATGCGAACGCGAACAATGCCATCGCCCTCATCCAGCTTCATCGCGATCTTGCCATTGCGATTGACGCGGACAAAATCGGACAGTTTGTTTCGACGGACATTGCCCGAGCGCGTGGCAAACATGACATCCAATTGTGCCCGACTTTCATCATCATCCGGCAATGGCATGACGCTTTCGATGCGTTCATCCTTGGCCAGCGGGAAAATGTTGACCAAAGCTTTGCCGCGCGATTGCGGCCCGCCGATGGGCAGACGCCAAACTTTCTCTTTGTAGACCATGCCTTCGGACGAGAAGAACAGGATCTCGGTATGCGTATTCGCCATGAATACGCGCGTGACGAAATCCTCATCCTTCATCGAGATGCCAGAACGTCCCTTCCCGCCGCGATGCTGCGTGCGATAAGTCGAGAGCGGCGTGCGTTTGACATACCCGCCATGGGTCACGGTCACGACCATGTCTTCGCGCTCGATCAGGTCTTCATCATCCATGTCAGCGCCGCCGAACGTGAATTCTGATCGACGCGGCACCGCGAACTTCTCTTTGACCTCGTTCAGCTCTGCACGAATGATGTCGAGCACGCGCGGACGCGATCGCAGAATGTCGAGATAGTCTGCAATTTTCTCTGCCAAGCCCTTGGCTTCATTGCCAATTTCATCCCGGCCAAGGCCGGTCAGACGCGACAATTGCAAGGCCAGAATGGCGCGCGCCTGTTCGTCAGACAGGAAGATTGAGTCTTCGCCGTCCCATCGCGTGCGACGGTCCGCAACCAGCTCGAGCAATGGCCGCATATCCATGATCGGCCAGGCTTTCTCCAACAAGCGCTCCCGCGCTGTATTTGGATCCGGCGCGTGGCGGATAATGGCGATGATCTCGTCGATATTGGCAACCGCCACAGCAAGACCAACCAAGACGTGTGCGCGGTCGCGGGCTTTGTTCAGTTCGAACTTGGTGCGGCGGGCGACGACTTCTTCGCGGAAGCGAATAAAGGCTTGCAGAATCTGTCGCAGATTGAGCTGTTCCGGGCGACCGCCATTAAGCGCCAGGATATTGGCAGGGAAACTGGTGCGAAGCTGGGAATAGCGATGCAACTGGTTCAACACGACGTCCGCGCTGGCATCTTTCTTGATTTCGATCACCATTCGGATGCCGTGCCGGTCAGATTCATCTCGCAGGTCAGAAATGCCTTCAATCCGCTTTTCGCGCACCATGATGGCAATCTTTTCCATCAGCGCCGCTTTGTTAACCTGGAATGGAATTTCTGTGATAATGATTGCTTGGCGGCCATTGCGCATTTCTTCAAATTCAGAGCGCGCCTGCATGATGACCGAGCCGCGGCCTTCAAGCAGCGCTTTGCGGGCACCGGCATGGCCAAGAATCAATCCACCCGTCGGAAAATCTGGGCCTGGCACGATGTCCAGTAATTCTTCATCGTCGATCGCCGGATTATCAATCATTGCCAGCGTCGCATCCACGACTTCGCCAAGATTATGCGGCGGAATATTCGTCGCCATGCCGACCGCAATACCGCTTGCACCATTGACAAGTAGGTTCGGATATTGCGCTGGCAGAACAATCGGCTCTTTATTCTGAGCGTCATAGGTGTCCTGAAAATCGACCGTATCCTTGTCGATGTCAGCGAGCAGATATTGTGCCGCTTTTTCCATCCGCGATTCGGTGTAGCGCATGGCCGCGGGCGGATCATTGTCGATCGACCCGAAATTGCCCTGGCCATCGACAAGCGGCAGGCTCATCGAGAAAGGCTGCGCCATCCGCACCAGAGCGTCATAAATCGCGCTGTCACCGTGCGGGTGGAAATTACCCATCACCGCACCAACGATATTGGCCGATTTCTTGTAGGGCTTGTCCGGCGTATTGCCATTGACCTGCATGGCATAAAGGATTCGACGGTGGACCGGCTTCAATCCGTCGCGCACATCGGGCAGCGCGCGACTGACAATAACGCTCATCGCATAGTCAAGATAAGAGCGTTTCAGCTCCGTTTCGATACTGATAGGATCAATGCCGTCTTCAGACGGCATTTCAGGATCTTCTGGCGGTGTCGTTTCGTCGCTCACAGGGCTTCGCCTCTTATTGCCAGATCGAGCGCCGAATCGCCCGTCTTTATTAAGGAAAATACTAGCAGCAAGGGCCCCGGGTTACAAATGCTCACTGCACGTTTATGACGGTAGAAACAGTCGATCCGGGAGACCAAAAAATGCCATATATTTCAATGACTCGCAGAGGCATTTTGATGACAGGAACGGCTGCTGTTTCATTTGCCTGCTCAGCCGCGCCAAATCCGCCCGCAGATGCGCCAGAAACGAGCGGAATCTGGCGCGCCGGGCCGACCCTTCCATTCGCTGTTCAGGAGATCTATCCGACCCGGCATCAGGACCGAATTCACCTTGCCGGAGGCTTCATATCGGATGGCGATTCCATTTCCGGCGTTACCGGTCGTCATATTGTACTCGATACCGCCTCTGGCGCCTGGTCCGACATGGCCAAGCTGCCAGTGCCGCGGCATCATCCCAATTTGATCAGCGTTCAAGACCAACTTCTCGCGATTGGCGGCTTTCAAGCTGAGTCAGAACAAGCGGTTTGGGTGATGCAGCCAGGCGTCTGGGTTTTTGATGGTAATGTCTGGACGGATGGCCCGGCCCTGCCACAACCAAATGGGGAAAGCGTGACAGGCGTCTTGGGCGACGATCTGCACGTCTGCGGTGGTCGGGCGCCGAGCGGCCCGTCCAACCAAACGTGGAACGATCATTCTGACATTGGCGACCACTTCGTGCTCAGCGATCTCGGCGGCATTTGGGAAAAAGTTGCGCCCTTGCCAACCGCACGCAACAGCGCTGCGGCAGCGATTATAGGCACAGATTGGCATGTTGTGGGCGGCCGTACTGTTGCAGATGGCAACACGCCCGCGCATGAAATCTATGATCCGGCGGAAGACCGCTGGCGCACGGCAGCACCGATGCCACAAGGACAAGGCGGACTCGCTGCTGCCAGTGTCGGCGGAAAGCTTTATGCGTTCGGTGGCGAGTACTTCAATGATGGCGGCGGCGTTTATCCCGAAGCCTGGGTCTACGATCCGGGTACGGACGCCTGGATCGCCTTGCCTGATATGCCTCACCCCCGACACGGGCTCGGCGCCGTGGTGCTCGGGGATGAGATCTATGTCATTGGCGGGGCTCTGCGCGTGGGCGGCAGCCAAACCTCGAACCTGGTCGAGGTGTTTTCACCACCCGCTTAACATCCCGGTCTAGAACGGAATTTCGTCGTCAAAATCCTGACTGAAATCCTGTGCCGGACCTTCCATTTGGCGCGGGCCACCCTGGCCCTGATTGCCATAAGCAACCGACTCTTGCGCATAACCGCCACCGCCGCCGGCGGCATTGCGGCTATCCAGCATGGTCAGCGTCGCGCCAAAGCCGCGCAAGACGACTTCTGTCGAATAACGGTCCTGACCATTCTGATCTTGCCATTTGCGGGTTTCCAGCTGCCCTTCAATGTACAGCTTTGAGCCCTTTTTCACATAGCTCTGAACCACCCGAATAAGACCTTCACTGAATACTGAGATGCGGTGCCATTCCGTCTTCTCGCGGCGTTCGCCGGTATTCTTGTCTTTCCAATTCTCTGAGGTGGCGAGTGAGAATGAGCAGACCTGGCCGCCATTCTGAAACTGTCGCACTTCTGGATCCTGGCCGACATTGCCGACGAGAATAACCTTGTTCACTGATCCTGCCATCTTCCGTTCTCCGTTCTTGGCTTCCGATACTGGTCACGCGCTCTACAGCGACGAATCGCCCGTGTCGCGCGGTCTTTGTATCTATCCACAAAGGATCGCGGTGTCAATAAAATGTTCTACTTATGTTCTTTATCGACAAGTAGATCCAACCATCGCAGGGAAGTCAGATTCATCAATTGAGACGTTGCTACCCGAGGCAAATCAACCCGAGACCCGTGCTTCAATGGCGTCTGAGATCATCTTCTTAGTCAAATCCACCCGCGCATGCGCATTCTTATCGATTCTTTGCGAGTCTATCGAGTGTGATTTCGCTTAACTCGAACCTGACGAGGCTCTGCTGGCGCGAAGTTTTCGCGCTTGATTGAACATCATGCGCCCCCATTCCGTGAACGGGAAAAGCATCAGCTTAACGAAATTCTCACCGGGATTGCCTGGAAACCCGAGCGGCTCTTGGCACGGACCCGGACAATAATAGGTGCCAAACAAGCGATCCCAGATTGGAAAAATGCTCGAGAAATTCTTGTCCCAGGCATCAGGATGATCGGCATGATGCCAGCGATGAAATCGCGGTGAGGCGAGCACATCTTTGAGCGGTCCATGCGTCCAGTCGACATTCATATGAACATATTGCTGGTGAAACGCACGGAACAATACCACGCCGAGAACCGCGGCCGGCGAAGCGCCCATCCAGGTTGCCAGCAAAACATAGCCGCCTTGGATAACGATCATTTCGATAAAGTGCGCCCGATACCAGGTCAGATAGTGCATTTGCGTATCTGAGTGATGCACGGCGTGCATCGGCCACAAGAATGAAACGTGGCGAAAACGATGGCTCCAATAATCAACAAAATCGGCAACGATTAACGCTAGAATTGCGGGCACGATCGCCGGTGCGAACAGCCAAAACTCTTCAGATAGGCGCGGAATGCCTGACTCTCTGAAGCCGATATCGGCGGCATTGACGAAGAGGAGCACGACCGGCGCCAAAAGACTATTGCTGGCGATAAACAGCCAATTGACCCCAGCGCTTTTCAGCAAATCGCTATCCCAGTGCAGGGCGTCACCTCGGCGCGCAATGAATGCCAGCAATGTGAAGACAGCAAATTGTAATAAATAGACCGTGGCCAAAGGTACGATCGCCTCAGTGTCCACCACTAACCCAAAAAATTCCATTCTACTCTCTCGGATGGCTTCATCCCCAAGCTGATTTTTCTATGGGAAAAGGTTTAAGATTGTGCTGAACGCACAAATGTTCTTAATACGTTCTTGTCGCCAAAATGGACTCGCGACACACATCACATGTTGCAAGAACACTAATCATCAGGTTGCTACTCGCATGCCCTCCCTAGAATCTCCGTTTATCCGCGTTCGCGGAGCCAAAGAACACAATCTCAAAGGCGTCGATGTCGACATTCCGCGAAATCAACTCGTGGTCGTCACCGGTTTGTCGGGGTCCGGAAAATCCTCGCTCGCCTTCGACACAATCTATGCAGAAGGCCAGCGGCGCTACGTCGAAAGCCTGTCTGCCTATGCGCGTCAGTTTCTAGAACTGATGCAGAAACCGGATGTCGAGAGCATTGAAGGCCTGTCTCCGGCCATCTCTATCGAACAGAAGACGACGAGCCGGAACCCGCGTTCAACCGTCGGCACGGTAACCGAGATTTACGACTATATGCGTTTGCTCTGGGCGCGTGTCGGCATCCCCTACTCGCCAGCCACAGGACTGCCGATTGAGAGCCAGACCATCAGCCAAATGGTTGATCGCACCATGGCGCTACCCGAAGGGACGCGGCTATACTTGCTGGCGCCAATGATCCGCGGCCGCAAAGGGGAATATCGCAAGGAATTCGCGGAGCTTCTCAAGAACGGCTTCCAGCGGGTCAAAGTCGATGGCGAATTCTACGACCTCGAAACGCCGCCAACCCTCGACAAGAAATACAAGCACGACATTGACGTCGTGGTCGACCGGATCGTTGTCCGTGAAGGCATGGAGCAGCGCCTGGCCGAGAGTTTCGAAACCGCTCTGCCGCTGGCTGACGGCATTGCGATTGCCGAATATGCCGACCTCGCAGACGGCGAGAAAGAGCCCAAGCGGATCACCCATAGCGCCAATTTCGCATGCCCTGAATCTGGCTTCACGATTCCTGAAATCGAACCACGTCTGTTCTCGTTCAATAATCCGTTCGGCGCCTGCCCGGCCTGCGATGGACTGGGTCAGCAATTGAAGATCGATCCAGGCTTGATCGTTCCGGATAAGGATCTCGATTTGATGAATGGCGCCATCGCACCTTGGGCGAAGCAGGCGTCGCCTTACCAAACCCAAACCCTGCAAGCGCTTGCGGATCATTATGGGTTCAATCTCAAAACGTCATGGAACAAACTCTCTGACAAGATCCAAGACGTTATCCTGAACGGGACCGGCGAAGACGAAATCGAATTTGTCTATGATGATGGGCTGCGTCGGTATGAAGTGACCAAGACATTTGAAGGCGTCATCCCTAATCTCGACCGCCGCTTTCGCGAGACGGAAAGCCAATGGGCGCGGGACGAAATTGCCAAATACCAATCGGCCGCCGCCTGTCCAAAATGTCTTGGCAAACGGTTGCGGCCAGAGGCGCTCGCGGTGCGCATTGCAGGTCTGGATATCTCTGATGCCTCCGGGTTTTCGATCCGGGAAGCGGGCGACTGGTTTGCCAAGGTGAATGACACACTGACCCCGCAATCGCAGGAAATTGCTGGCCGGATTCTAAAAGAGATCAATGATCGCCTGATTTTCTTGAACGCGGTCGGCCTCGATTATCTGTCCATGTCGCGCGCCTCAGGCACGTTATCAGGCGGCGAGAGCCAACGTATTCGTCTGGCGAGCCAGATCGGCTCCGGACTGACCGGCGTCCTCTATGTCCTCGATGAGCCGAGCATCGGCCTCCACCAACGCGACAATGAACGCTTGCTCGAAACATTGAAACGTCTGCGTGATCTCGGCAATTCCGTGATCGTGGTCGAGCATGATGAAGATGCCATTCTGACGGCCGACCATGTCATCGACATGGGGCCTCGAGCGGGCGTTCATGGCGGAGAAATTGTCAGTCAGGGAACCGCGTCTGAAGTCATCGCCGATAAGAATTCGCTGACCGGCGCGTATTTGTCTGGGCGCGAAGAAATTGCGATTCCGGAGCGTCGTCGAACCAACAAAAAGGGCCGAGAGCTGACCATAAAGGGCGCCAGTGGCAACAACCTTCAAAACGTTGAAGCCTCGTTTCCGCTTGGCACCTTCACCGCGATTACTGGCGTCTCAGGCGGCGGCAAGTCGACTCTCGTGATCGAGACGCTTTACAAAGCCCTGGCGCGCAAGCTCAACAGAGCGACCAAAGTTCCGGCGCCATATGACACGATTGAAGGCCTGCATCATCTCGACAAAGTAATCGACATCGATCAAAGCCCGATTGGTCGCACCCCGCGCTCGAACCCGGCCACTTATACGGGCGCTTTCGGCCCCATTCGAGACTGGTTCGCCGGGCTGCCAGAATCGAAACAGCGCGGCTACAAGCCCGGTCGGTTCTCTTTCAATGTCAAAGGTGGTCGTTGTGAAGCCTGCCAGGGCGATGGTGTGATCAAGATCGAGATGCACTTCCTACCGGATGTCTATGTCACGTGCGAAACGTGCAATGGCAAACGCTATAATCGCGAGACGCTGGAAGTGCTCTATAAAGGCAAGTCGATTGCCGACGTACTCGACATGACGGTTGAGGAGGCCGAGAAATTCTTCTCCGCTGTTCCTGCCATTCGCTCAAAGATGGAGACACTGAACCGCGTTGGGTTGACCTATATCAAAGTCGGCCAGCAAGCGACGACGCTGTCAGGCGGCGAAGCGCAACGGGTTAAGCTGGCAAAAGAACTGTCCAAACGGGCGACTGGCAAAACGCTGTATATTCTCGACGAGCCAACGACCGGTTTGCATTTCGCGGACGTTCGTAAATTGCTCGAAGTGCTGCATGAACTGGTCGATACAGGCAATACGGTTCTGGTGATCGAGCACAATCTCGACGTCATAAAAACCGCAGATCACATTATCGATCTCGGCCCCGAAGGCGGCGATGGCGGGGGTCAGATTGTTGCCGTCGGCACGCCGGAAGACGTTGCGAAAGTGAAGAAAAGCTGGACAGGTAAGTTCCTGGCCGAAACGTTCCAAAGACAGGATGAACGTCGCGCGAATGTGAAAAAGACGATCAAGCCGAAAGCGAAGGCGGCGAGTAAAGCCAAACCAAAGAAAAAGGCCCCCGCCAAGAAGCGAAAGTCGGCAGCGGCATAATTCTGAACCGGCTGGTGACCTGAGCGCTTCACGAAATTTCGGCATGATCCGTGACCTGAAACTGAGACGCCACGCTAATTCGCGACACGCCGACTCTCGCCAGCAAGAGTCCGGCAATCAATTCTCCATTCGGACCAAGGATCAAATTATGCGTGTCGCAATTGCAGGGTTAGGGTTTCTGGGAGGGCTTGGCACCATGTCATTGGTGCAGCCGCTTTTTTCTTCAGAGCCTGTGCAAACCGAAATCCCGGAGGGCTATTATGATCTCTCGGCCTTACCGGACCAATTGGCCGAGAAATTCGCCGATCCCGCTTATCTCGACACGTTGATCTCACGGGATGAGCAGACTGCGAAACTCATGGCTGAGCGTAAGGCCGAACGCGAAGCACGGCCTTTAAAATCACTTCCAGAAACGGTTCCAGACATGCCGTTCAAGGTCACGCTCTTTGCACCTAAGACAGGATCGCATTGGCCAGAGCTTAGTGATCTCGCCGCACAAGCGATTCTTGACAGCAAAAAGGACGCATGGGTGATCGTCAATTACTGGGCGAGCTGGTGTGCGCCCTGTATTGCTGAATTGCCGGACCTGGATCGGGCGACGCCGCACCTGGCGGACCGTGGAGCACATTTGGTCACCATCAATGTCGATCCAATGGGACGGGATACGCCGGAAACGGTTGAGGCTATTTTCGCGGAAAAGAACGTCACTCATCTGACAACACTTCAGGCCAAAGATCGAGATGTTGACGCCGCCTTAGCCGCCGCTGGAATGAACAGAACGCAGACAGCGTTTCCGCATAATCTGATTTTTGCTCCTGGTGGAATACCCTTCGCCTATTTCGAAGGTTTCCCAATGCATGAGGACGAAACGCCCGTCTGGAATTCTGAGCAGATGCTCAACTTCTTTTCGGCCTTGGCGGCGGCCGACCCGACCTAATTATTTCCGAACCGCCCGCGCTGCAGATCGAATGACAATCGAATAGGCTCCGGCTCACCGCTCAGGCGATGGCGATAGACTTGCGTATTCTCGAGCACCCGCTGAACATAGTTGCGTGTCTCACTGAACGGAATGAACTCGACCCAATCGACCGGATCAATCTCTCCCGCACGCGGGTCCCCATATTCACCAATCCAGCGCTGCGGCCGCGAGGCACCGGCATTATAGGCCGCTGCGGTCATGATATAACTACCATTGAACTGTCCAAGCAGCGTATCGAGATGGGCGCCGCCCAGCGTCATATTATAGCCGGGATCATCGGTCAGCCAACTGGTTCGGAACGGCAAGCCCTGGCGCCGCGCTTCGAGCTTGGCTGTACGCGGAACGAATTGCATCAAACCGCGCGCGTTCGCGTGGCTGATCGCGGCCGGATTCATCTCGCTTTCCTGACGCGACAGCGCGAGCATCAGAGAACGCTCCACCTGCGGCTCGCGCAATAATGCATACTCGACCACAGGATAGGCGGCTTCTGGTGCGACAACGCCTTTGGCGAGGCCGGCTTTGGCGCCGCGAACCCCGATATCGATATAGTGATATTCGCGCCCCAGTTCGGCCAATAAATCGAAATCTTGCGGTCGCGTAAGTTGATCATCGAGGTGATACGCAAACTTGCGGAACGACGCGTCCCAACCATTCTCGGCGAAGAGGCGCATCGCCCGCACCAAAGAGCGACTGTCGAAATTCTGTCGATCGGTCTCAGACAAGGTATAACCCGCAGAAATTTGAATCGTGTCCTGCATTACTTTTTCAGCAGCGAGCTGGCCATAATATGAGAACCGGTGTGTCGCAGCAGCTGCAAAAGCGGCGTTCGCTTCAGAGGCATTGCCCATGGCTTCGTGTGCCCGGCCTTTCCAGTATAGCGCGCGGGACAGGCTGATCGGGGTCGAAACACCACTCTGCAAGGTTTCGAAATGCTGCAGCGCTTGTGGTGCGTTATCGAGATGGCGCAAGGCGACCCATCCGGCCAACCATTCAGCTTCGGCAAAGTCGCGGCCGCTGGTCATGCCGTGCGGAGCCGCCAGCTCATAAGCCAGACGCCAATCGCCCTCTTTCAACGCAACGCGCGCTTGCGGGTGCCGGGCTTTCCAGAGGCGGCTACGGCCAGCGGCAGGAACCTCATCGCCATCAATTTGGCGCAGCAGCGGGACGACGCGATTGGTCATCCGCGCGCGACGGCGCCATTCAGCGCGGTCATATAAAAGGCCGGGGTGGCTTTGCAGCTCTTGCGAGACGGAATCCACGGCGGAGTCCACACCTCGGGCCCGACGAATGAGCTTTGAACGCGCATCCACCAGAGTCTTCCAGTCCGGCGTCAGCAAAGGCTTCATGCGCGCGGCAGCGGTCGTCTGACGAGTCCAGAGCAGAAAATCTGCGCGTTGGCGATGATCCGCTTGGGTCAGTTTATTCTTGTATTTGGCGTAGGTGCGCTGGCTGACATCCTTGGTCAGGGTGCGACCATGCCACGCTGAACGGACTTCACGCAACGCTTCTTCATTGCGTCCAAGCGCTTCGAGCGCCCGGGCAAACGTAATGTGGCCAGCACCCGTGCGGGCGCCGCCATGGGTCTCGAACCAGGCCACACGGGCGTGGGCATCGAGCGTCGATCCGCCAATAAATTCTTCTGCGCGGGCGCGGATCAGATTGATTTCAGGCCACCCGCCCAGACGGGTCAGGGCGCGATCCATTTCATCAAACAACATGCGACCATCACGGCGGGCGCGATACCAGGTCAGAATGTCTCGTGCTGTGGTGTCGCGAATCTGTGACTCGGCCTGGCGTACCTCAAACCAGTCGCCTCGATCCACGGCTTGCAAGCCATCGCGCAGCAGAGCCGCATCGCGGGTGGCAACGACGTCAGACGCGGCCACCAAGTTTGGTTTCACGCTGGGCGCTGACGGCATATTCGCCGCTGCAGGCATAGCCAAGCCGGCCCCGAGCAGGAGCGAGAAAAAAGTCAGACTGATGAAGCGGTTACGCATAGGCTTTTTCAGTATCCTTACATTCCTTACCGTTGATACATTCTGATTCAGGTTTATAGGCCGTATATGTCCAAACTCTGGCACTTTGGTGCCGGGTTCAACCCAAGTGTGTGTATCTGACAGATGTTTCATGGTTCCATTCCAGCGCTCGTAACCCCATTCAAGAACGGGGCCATAGATCGAGACGCCTTTGCCAATTTGATTGAAAGCCAGATTTCCGGCGGGTCTGGCGCCCTCGTTCCCTGTGGTACGACGGGCGAATCCGCGACTCTGTCGCATGCCGAACACCGCGAAGTCGTCGAACTCTGCATTCAGGTCGCTGGCGGCCGCGTGCCCGTTATTGCTGGCGCTGGCTCGAACTCGACCCGCGAGGCAATTGAACTGATCCAGCATGCCAAAACAGTCGGCGCCGACGCGGCTCTGGTTATTTGCCCATACTATAACAAGCCAGACCAGGCCGGCCTTGAAGCCCATTTCAGAGCCATAGATGACGCCGTTTCCATGCCCATTGTGATGTATAATGTGCCATCCCGGACGGCATCTGACTTACTGCCGGAGACCGTCGGCAGATTGGCGAAGCTGCCCAATATTGTCGGTATCAAGGATGCCAGCAACGATCTCGGGCGCGTCTCGATGCATGCGGCACTGACCGAAGGCGAACAATTCACCCAATTGTCCGGCGAAGACCCATCCAGCCTGGGACATCGCGCGATGGGGGGCACCGGATGCATCTCCGTGTCGGCCAATGTCGCGCCAGATTTGTGCGCCCAGATGCATGCCGCGTTCGATTCGGGTGATCTGGACACGGCGCGCAAACTCGATCAGCGCCTCATTCACATCCATAAAGCCATGTTTTTCTCGCCTTCTCCGGGGCCTGCCAAGTATATTCTGGCAAAAATGGGCGTATGTTCGGATGAGGTGCGGCTTCCAATCGTGAAACCGGATGCCAACACCTGTCAGCGCATAGATGACGCGATGGCGGCAGCTGGGCTATAATCTCTGACATGGCTAAAAAAGCTCAATCCAAAGGTCGTTCTGACGGCCTTGTCGCCGAAAATCGGCGCGCGCGTTTCGACTATGCGGTCGAAGACACGCTGGAGGCTGGCCTGATGCTGACTGGCAGCGAAGTGAAATCATTGCGCAATGGCAAAGCCAATATCGCCGAAAGCTATGCCTCTGTCGAAGAAGGTGAGCTGTGGCTGATCAATGCAGATATCCCAACTTATGAAGGGGCTAATCGGTTCAATCATGAGCCCCGGCGCAAACGAAAGCTGCTGGTCTCCAAGCGCGAACGCACGCGTCTGGCACAGTCTGTCGAACGATCTGGGCGAACGATTGTGCCACTGAAACTCTACTTCAATGAGCGCGGCCTCGCCAAACTGCTAATTGGCGTCGCGACCGGCAAGAAGTCGCATGATAAAAGGGAATCCTCAGCCAAGCGAGATTGGCAGCGCCAGAAAGCGCGCTTGATGAAAGAGAGCTAGATTTCGCGGCTCAGCACTTGTGAGAACAGTCGGGAATCGACATTGCCGCCGGTGAGCACCACGCCGACGGTTTTGCCTTTCGCAGCCTCAGGCAGTCGGAACAAGGCCGCGGCCAGGGCAACCGCACCGCCCGGTTCGACCACGACCCGCAACTGCCTGAATGCCAGCCGCATCGCCTCGAATGCGTGAGCGTCTGACACAACGCAGCCCCCCGTCAGGTATTGCTTGCCCAGCGCCCAGGTCAATTCGCCTGGCTGCGGCGTTAGAATAGCATCGCAGATCGAGCGTGTGCCCGGCTCATTGGCCAGAATCTGCCCGCTATCGAGCGAGCGTTTCCAATCGTCATGGCCTTCCGGCTCGGCTGTCCAGACTTTGGTGTCCGGGCTGGCGCCATTAAGGCCGAGACAAATGCCAGTGATCAAGCCACCGCCACCTGCGCAACATATCAAATGATCAAGGGCTTCATATTGCGCCTTGGCCTGAGCGGCAAATTCCAGCCCGACTGTGCCCTGCCCGGCTATGATCATGGGATCATCAAAGCTCGGGACGACAATCGCGCCGCGCTTTTTCGCGATATCTTCAGCAATCGCCTCGCGGCTTTCGGTGTTTCGGTCGTATAAAAACACGTCCGCACCATCCGCTTTGACGCCATCGACCTTAACGCGCGGCGCGTCGGTCGGCATAACGATCAATGCCGGCATGCCAAGGCGTTTGGCGGCGCGCGCGACGCCTTGCGCATGATTGCCAGACGAGAACGCGACCACGCCGGCGGCGCTTTGTTTCTTCGGAATCTGTAGCAGACGATTGGTCGCCCCGCGCAATTTAAAACTGCCCGTTTGTTGTAAACACTCAGCTTTGATGAGAAGTTTCGCGCCTGCAATATCGTCGAGTGCGGCCGATCGCAGAACCGGCGTCGTCTCGACATGACCATTGATCCGCTTGGCGGCAGCGGCCACATCAGATCGGGTCGGCAATTTGCGTTTCATGCCGCCGCGCTAAACCCTTGGTGTTGGGCCGTCAACTTACAGCTTGGAGATGAGCTCGCGCGCGCCTGCAGCAATTTCAGGGTGATCGAGGGCATGCGCCAGCACAGCTTCGAAATAGCCCAGCTTAGAGCCGCAATCATACGGCGCGCCGTCAAACTCATAGGCATAGAAGCTTTGCATCTCCATCAACCGCGCCATGGAGTCCGTCAATTGGATCTCACCACCCGCGCCAGCGCCTTGATCCGAAAGCAGGCCAAAGATTTCAGGCTGCAAAATGTATCGCCCGGTAATTGCGAGATTGGACGGCGCTTCTTCGCGCGGCGGTTTCTCGACCATGGCGCTCATTTCGATCATGCGCCCATCGCGCTCACCTTTCGGGGCAATAACCCCGTATGACGAAACGCGCTCCTCCGGCACAGGATCGACGGCGATGATGTTGCCGCCGGTCTTGTTATAGGCCTCGACCATCTGAGCGAGACAGGACTTTTCCGCTTTTACGATGACATCCGGCAACAGAATGGCAAACGGTTCGTCTCCGATGATATCGCGCGCGCACCAAATCGCGTGCCCAAGACCTAAAGCTTCCTGTTGGCGTGTGAAACTTGCGCCGCCCGCCGGAAGCCGCGTTTTCTGAACTTCGGACAGAATTGCGGCCTTGCTGGCTTTCGATGCGAGATTGGTTTCCAGTTCAAAAGACAGATCGAAATAATCTTCTATCGCCCCTTTGCCGCGCCCGGTGACAAACACAATGTGCTCGATCCCAGCCTCAATGGCTTCATCGACAACATATTGCAAAGCCGGTCGATCGACGACTGGTAAAAGTTCTTTCGGAATGGCCTTCGTCGCCGGCAGTACCCGCGTCCCAAATCCTGCAACCGGCAGTACCGCTTTACGAATGGTCATATTGTTCGCTCCGGAATTGTCCCCGGCTCGTCATAACGTATATTTTTCAGATGGCTAGACTTGTTCTAAGCGATTGGAATCGCGCCGGATCCACCCAGCCAGCCGCCAATAAAGGCGAAGGCCACCATGAGTGAAACCAGGATGACAGACATGCGTTTGCTGAGCGGCTGATAATGCTGCTCCAATTGCGTCTGCAGCTGCTTTGCTGGCGATGGAATAGCGACCGCCTTATCCGTGGATTTCACGGACTTGATCGCGGCCATTTTCATCTTGGCATCACCCGTTTCATGGGTGTTTTTACGTCGCGCAGCACTCATTTACGCCTCCATCAAGCGGTCAGTTTAATGGATCAAGGGCTAAGGCCGTCTTAATGAACTGAATTTTAGGCTGCGTTAGGCGTGGTCCGCCCTGGCGTCACACCGTGCGCTTGGCCTTATCCTTGGCATTCGTAGCTTCGATTGCTTCCCGCGCGGCTTGCCATTCAGCATCCCCCCATTTCCCCAATTGCGCGAAATTGCCGCCCGTCGCATTGTACGAGGCGCCATCTATCGCAATGGTTTGGCCATTCACGTATTCGGCGCCCGGCCCCATCAGAAATACGGCGAGATTGACCAGTTCATGCATTTTACCAATTCGCCCCATCGGGTTGGAACCATCGCGGTTCATATCTTCGGTGCTTTCAGCCTGAGGCGCGAGGCGTTTGGTCATGCCTTCGGTTGGAAACGGTCCAGGCGCGATCGCATTGAATCGCAATCCGTATCGCCCCCACTCCACGGCCAGCGACTGGGTCATCGTATTGACTGCCGATTTGGACATGGCTGAAGGAACGACAAAGGGGCCGCCATTCCACACCCACGTGGTCAGGATCGAAATGACATTGCCGCGCTTGCCCTCATCTATCCAGCGCTTGCCTATATTGTGGGTCATGTAAAAGGTGCCACGGAAGACGATATTTGCGATCGCGTCAAAGCCGCGAATAGAGAGGTCCTCCGTCCGCGAGATAAAATTCCCGGCTGCATTGTTGACCAAGCCGGTCAAAGCGCCGTGATTGGTCCAGATCTCGTCGGTCATATCATTGATTGCATCCGCCACGCGAATATCGCAAGCATGCGGCACGACTTTACCACCATGCGCGCTCATCAGTGCGTCCGCGGTCTCCTCACAGACGCCTCCGCGCCGGCCACAGATATGCACTTCGGCGCCGAGCTTCAGAAACCCCTCCGCCATTTCTTTGCCAAGCCCGGTCCCGCCGCCGGTCACGAGCACGCGCTCGCCGTCCATTAGACCGTCACGAAACATGAGTTGATTGATATCCATAGCGTCTGCTCCCGTTTGTCTTTCGTTTCAGGAGAGACTAATCCGAAAACCGTTTCGGGGAAGCATGACCCAAGGAGAATCGCCGCTCTGCCCTATTTTCGAAACGGCAAAGACAGCGCGCGCCATACCAGCCATATCGGCAAGACAATCGTCGCTCCGGCGAGCGCAGGTTTCCAGAAATTTCGCACGGCCCAGCTTGCCAGTCCACCGACTGAGTTCAGAAAACTCTGCATCGCGCCCATAACATTCACGTCTGGAGAGGCCGGATCGAACTCACTGGCCATGACGAAGAATCCGACCAGAACGCAAAGCAAAGCCAGCTTGATCCAGCCCCACCAGCTGATGCCGAGCAGGCGTATCAGAATATGGCGCTTTTCCTTAGGCAGCTTGCCGGTCTTCGCCGCCGTTTCGCCTAGAGATTCCAGCGCCGGATCGGTCACCTGTTACGCCACCTCTTTGTGAATCTCGACCTGATGCGGATACGGGATAGAGATATCGTTCTCGTCAAATGCTTCTTTGATCTGTTTGGTGAGATCGAATTTGACATCCCAATAGTCTGACGCCGTGACCCAGTTTCGAGTCGCAATATCGACGGAACTTTCACCAAGATTAACGACTTTTGCGAACGGTTCCGGGTCACTCATAATGCGATCATCAGCGTCAACAATGCGCTTGATAATGCTGATCGCCTTGTCGATATCGTCGCCATAATCGATGCCGAATGTGACATCGACGCGGCGCGTATTATAACCGCTATAATTCTTGATCACGCCATCAATCGCCTGACTGTTCGGCACCATGATCTGGACATTGTCAGGCGTCGCCAACACGGTCTGGAACAGATTGATATCCTTGACCGTTCCGGCTGCGCCAGCCGCTTCGACATAGTCGCCCAATTTATAGGGTCGGAAAATCATGATCATTACACCCGACGCGATATTGCCCAAGGCGCCCTGTAAGGACAGACCAATCGCCAGGGTCAGCGCGCCAAGAATTGCAACAAAACTGGTCGCGGGTACACCGAACACTTGCAAGACGGCGATGAAAACCGCTGCGGTGACGGCCCAACGAACCATCGAACCGAAGAAATTGCCTAGCGTGTCGTCGATGCTCTCTTGCTGCATCGAGATCGCCCGCACCAGCCGACCGAGCCAGCCGGCGACGCGCAAGCCAATGATCAGAACGACAAGTGCGCCCAGCGCTTGGGCGCCAAAGCCGAGTATATCATCGCCATAGTCCGCCCAGATCTGTGCGAAATCCAATTCCATTTGCTTACCTCTTTTGCGAATTCTGTTTGTTCAAACGCCAGACGCCGAGATCTGGTCTGCGCCGATCTGGAATCAGTCTTTTTGACGAGATCGGAATAACCGCTTCCCGGGCCATCGCAAAGACCATCATTCCGCCATCCGGAAAGCAAGGGCCATAAGCCTCGTCCAGGACATTCAAGCCGCCTGTGAACGCTCCCATGGCCGGCATGATCAGACGCTCACCATCTGTCGCAAAACAGCGCCGCCGCAAAGCCCGGACCGGGCTGGCAACTTTCGCACATGGATGCAGGTGGCCAGCGACTTCGCCGCTTTCGCCCGTGGGCTCGTGCCGGAATACCAGATTGGCCATGCGCAGGATCTTGCTTGGTCGCCCGCCGAGATGCGCTGGCGGATCCGGATCATGATTGCCTTCAACCCAGACCCAATCCGTGCGCGCCGTCAGGGCGCGAACGCGATCGGCATCGTCCCCATCCATTCGAGTCTCTGCTTTGCGATCATGAAAACTGTCGCCGAGTGAGATAACGCGTTCAGGTTGATACGCATCGACGAGACGTTCAACAATGGCCAGTGTTGCGCTGGTATCATACGGCGGCAGCATTTGCCCGCGCGCAGCAAAACTCGAGCCTTTTTCGAAATGCAGATCTGATACGATCAAGGTTTTCGCGCTGGCCCACCACAGCCCACCCTCTGGCAATGGAGTGAGCAGCTCTCCGCGCAAATGGATATGCGTTTCGTTCGCTGGTTTGATCGCCACTACAGTCATGCTGCCAGACTGGCCTGCGCCGCTAATCAGGTCAATTGGTGAACCTGGCTACATGTGCAGGACGCGCCCCTCCGAAGCGAGCACAGATTCATGCATCATTTCGGACAGAGTCGGGTGCGGGAAGATGGTGTGCATCAGGTCTTCTTCCGTCAGCTCGCCTTCGCGAGCAATGACATAGCCCTGGATCAATTCCGTGACTTCTGCGCCAACCATATGGGCGCCCAGCAGTTCGCCAGTTTCGGAATCGAAAATCGTCTTGACCAAACCTTCCGGCTCGCCGAGGGCGATCGCCTTGCCATTGCCGATGAATGGGAATTTTCCGACTTTAAGCTTCTTGCCCGTTTTCTTCGCGTCGTCTTCCGTCAGACCGACACTGGCAACTTGCGGATGACTATAGGTACAGCCAGGAACGTTCCAATTGTCGAATGGATGCGCATCATCAATCTTGCCGGCAATCTTCTCGACACAAATCACGCCTTCATGGCTCGCTTTGTGCGCCAGCCACGGGCCGCCCGTCAGGTCGCCGATCGCGTAGAGCCCCTTTACGCCGGTGCGCCCAAATCCATCGACGACAACATGGGTGCGGTCGATTTTGACGCCCAGCTCTTCCAGTCCCATGCCTTCAGAATTGGCAACAATTCCAATCGCCAGAATGACCCGGTCGACTTCAACTTTTTCGGTCTTGCCGCCGACAGAGACCTCTGCAGCGACGCTGTCCTTGCCTTTCTTCAGGCCTTTGACCTGCGCCCCGGTTTTGATTTTCAATCCTTGCTTTTCAAAGGATTTCTGCGCGAAGGCCGAAATCTCTGCGTCTTCCGCTGGAAGAATGCGATCGACCGCCTCCACAACCGTCACGTCAGAGCCGAGTTCATTGTAGAAGCTCGCAAACTCGATCCCGATCGCGCCTGACCCAATCACCAGAAGACGCTTTGGCAACACATCCGGCACCATGGCCTCGCGATAGGTCCAGACCAGATTGCCATCCGGCTCGAGGCCAGCTTGCGGAATGGCACGGGCCCGCGCGCCCGTGGCGAGCAGGACGTGTTTGGCCTCATAAGAGCTGTCTTTGCCCTTGGCGTCTTTGACGATGACTGTTGGCGCTTCCTTGCCTTTTTCCAGCCGCGCTGTCCCTTCAATCACTGTGATCTTGTTCTTTTTCATCAAGTGCTTCACGCCGCCTGACAATTGCGCCGCGACGCCGCGAGAGCGCTTAACGACGCCCGCAAGATCGAAGTCAGCTTTATCGACTTTCAGTCCGTAAGCGGATGCGGTCTTGGCAAGATGCAGCACTTCGGCCGATCGCAACAGCGCCTTGGTCGGAATGCATCCCCAATTGAGACAGATACCGCCCAGGCTTTCGCGCTCGACAATTGCAGTCTTCATTCCCAGTTGACTGGCACGAATAGCCGAGACGTAGCCGCCGGGGCCCGAACCGATTACGATCAGGTCAAAATCAGCCATTCCGGCCTCCTATTTCTATAGCAGCATGCTCTCAGGGGTTTCGACATAGCGCTTGAAGGCTTGCAGCCAGCGCGCGCCTTCGGCACCCCCAATCACGCGGTGATCGCAGGTCAGGGTGACGCCCATCATGGTCGCCACTGTAAGCTCGCCATTGGCGCCGACGACGGGTTGTTTCGCCCCCGCCCCAACTGACATGATCATGCCTTCCGGCGGATTGATGATGGAGGCAACTGACTGGATGCCAAACATGCCGAGGTTCGAGATTGAAAAGGTCCCGCCCATATATGCCTGCGGCTTCAATTTACGCTCGCGCGCGCGGCTCGCCAGGTCTTTCATTTCGATAGAAATTTCAGCGAGACCTTTCTTTTCAGCGTCGCGAATAACCGGTGTGATCAAGCCGCCATCAATCGCCACAGCGACCGAAATAT